>JALSRO010000124.1 GCA_026984715.1 Chromatiales bacterium
GACAATAAGTTATCCGTCAATGAACAACCCACACCGTTTTATCGTTGTAGAGGGGCCTATCGGGGTCGGCAAGACCACCCTTGCGCGACGTCTTGGGGAGAGCTTCAATTGTGAGCTGCTGCTCGAGCGTGCGGAGGAGAACCCGTTTCTGGAGCGATTTTATCGGGATCCGCAGAGCACCGCCCTGCCGACCCAGCTCTATTTCCTTATGCAACGTTCCCGGCAGATGCAGGAGTTGCGTCAGGCAGAACTGTTCAGTCCTGTTCGGGTGGCGGACTATCTGATGGAGAAAGATCGGCTGTTTGCCGAAGCAACGCTGGATCAGGACGAACTGCGGCTCTACGAGCAGATCCATGAGCAGATCGCACCGGAGGCACCGGTTCCCGACCTGGTTATCTATCTGCAGGCGCCCGCGGATGTGTTGATGAGACGGATCAACAGGCGAGACCGTGATTACGAACATCATATCGACATCGACTACCTGCGCCGCCTGTCGGAAGCCTATACTCGCCTGTTTCACAACTATACCGCTGCACCGGTGCTGATCGTGAATGCTACCGAGATCGACCTGGTTGACAGTGAGCAGGACTATGCCCAGTTGCTAAAACAGATTACAGAGACCCGCAGCGGCAGGCACTATTTCAATCCACTCCCTCTTGAGCTGCAGGGGGGGGTATGAGCCGGCTCACCGTCACCACCCTGCAGGCGATGAAGCTGAGAGGGGAGAAGATAGCCTGCCTGACCGCCTATGATGCCAGTTTTGCCGCGCTGCTGGATGGTGCGGGGGTAGAGATTCTGCTGGTGGGTGATTCACTGGGGATGGTGATCCAGGGGCGGGACACCACCCTGCCGGTGACGCTGGACGAGATGATCTATCATACCCGATGTGTGGCCCGTGGCAGCCATCGGGCGTTGCTGATGGCCGATATGCCGTTCATGGCGGATGCCGATCCGCAGCAGGCCCTGCAGAGTGCCGGGCGACTGATGAAAGAGGGTGGTGCGCAGATGATCAAGCTGGAAGGAGGTGCCAACCAGTTGGAGAGTGTGCGCCGTCTGGCCGAACAGGGGATACCTGTTTGTGCCCATCTCGGCCTGCAGCCCCAGTCGGTGCACAAGCTGGGGGGATACAAGGTGCAGGGCCGAGATATAGAGGCGGCGGCCCGGATCCGTGATGATGCTCTCGCATTGCAGCAGGCCGGTGCCGACATGTTATTGCTGGAGTGCGTCCCCGCCGCGCTCGGTGCGGAGATCAGCCAGAAGGCCTCCATCCCTGTCATCGGCATTGGCGCGGGGCCGGGATGTGACGCCCAGGTGTTGGTGCTTTACGACATACTGGGGGTCACCCCCGGCAAGAGGCCGAGATTCTCGCATGATTTTGTCACTGATTCCGGGGAGGGGGTGAGCGGTATAGCTGGCGCCGTGCGCCGCTATGTTGAAGCAGTCAAATCCGGTTCTTTCCCTGCAGACCAGCACTGTTTCTGACCTCCCCGGCCCCTCGTTCTCAATGAATTGGCGCCATTGAAAATGGCGGCCCGTCCTTGCGCCGCATACAGGCAGCCGAAAACCGGTATTTCTCGGCTGTCTGCTAAAGCTTTCCACCTGTCCGCCGATACCCGTGGTATATACCCGCATGTTTGTTGCGCCAATAACCCGGTAACAATATATGTCGTATTCAGGGCGTCAGGTGGCGGCCGAACAGGGCATATATCGTCGCCGGGTTGATATTAACCCGGCAACAATATATATCGTATTCAGCCGTGGCGTGCCGGTTCGCAGCAAGGCGGCCCATCGCCTTTGTAGCCACTCTACAGCAAGATGGGGTAACGCAGCCTGCGGGCCGGCACGCTGCGGCCTGTCATTGAATATCATAGGGTTAGGGGCTTCAGGCAGGCACCGGACCTGCGTTCCAGTGCTTGACAAGGGAATGACCCTTGCCTGCGCACTGCGCCTTGTTTCGGCGCCTGCCTGAAGCCCTAAATGCGACATCTATTGTTGCCGGGTTAATAAATAGATCAGTGAACCAAGAGGCCGCCCAATGAACGCTCTGAGTATCAAGGTGAAGACTGCTATCATACTGGTGTCAGGTTTGCTGCTGGTAGCACTCTGCAGCGCTGTCGTTTTTGCTGTTCTGGCCGGTGCCAACTCCGATTCCGACCTTGTCGATGCGGCGGGTCGGCAGCGTATGCTGAGCCAGGCGATGGCGAAGTCCATCATGGGGTATGTCCTCTCCAGGAGCGATATCCAGGAGCTGCAGACCAAGGTGAAGGAGTTCGACAACTATATCACCGGAATGCGCGACACCTATACCGGGATGGTTGTCGGCCCAGCCAGACGAGGGGGGATCGGGATCTCCATGCATCCGGAGAAAGAGTCCTATCCTGCTGTTCCGTACCCTGACACCTTTACCCGGATGGCAGGTGAATCGTTTGCTGGTGATGGCCGGATCTCGGTGGTCATCCTGGCAAAGGATCCGGTAAACCCAGAAATGGCGCTGCAGGATGAGGTGGATCAGGAGGCCTTTGCTGCGTTGAGTGCCGACCCGGAGCAGATCTTCTCCAAACCGGTGGAGAGCGGCAACAGACTGCATCTCCGTTTCTATACAGCAGATCGAGCCACGGGGAAGGGCTGCGTCTCCTGCCACAATAGTATGGAAGGAAAGCAGCTCAAGGTTGGGGATATACTGGGGGTGCGGCGCTTTGATGTCATCTATTCCGATAATATTCCATTCGGTCGGGAACATCTGAATCCAAGCCTGGAGGAGTATGAGACTGCCAAGGCGATATTCACCCAGACACTGGCCGCGTTCAAGTCCGGCGGCAGATACCCGGCCGATCTGAAAATGACGCGATACCGTGAGTATGGTGGCACCAGGGACAATGCAGCCCTGCAGAAGATTGCGGAGGTGGAAGCTGAGTGGCAGAAGTTTGACCAGGCGGTGCAGGCGCTGTTGAAGGCCAGGGTGGACTCCGACAGCTATTGGCGCGCCTATCAGGAGGTGATGGGCGGCTCCAATCGACTGCGTAAAGTGAGCAACGATCTGACCGAACTGTTCAACCGGCAGGCCCACGGCCGTCAGCTCTATATCCTCTGGTCGGTCGGTATAATGGTGTTGCTTACCCTGTTCAGCTTTGGTGCAATCTTCGTGATGCTCAACCGTGCGGTTCTTTTCCCCGTAACCCGACTGGTTGATGTGGCCAACCGGATTGCCGAAGGGGATCTGACCCAGAAAGTTGCCGTCTCTGGCAGCGATGAAATCGGGACACTGGCTACTGCATTGAATACCGTAAGCGCCAACCTCAATACCATGGTCTCGAAGATCAACACCACCGCCCGGCACGTGGCCGACTCCACTGCCCGCATTGTAGATGTCAGCCGGCAGATGGAGGAGGGGGCCGGAAAACAGGCCGAGCAGACCCACAAGGTCGCCCGCTCCATGGAGCAGATGGAGGCCACCTCCGGCGAGATGTCTCGACATGCTGAAGAGGCCAGCGGTGCGGCAGCACAGGCATCCGAGGTGGCCGTAAGGGGCGGGGAGATCGTGCGCCACAGTATTGACGGAATGTTGCAGGTCTCCTCTACGGTGCAGGAGTCGGCGGAGAAGGTGGAGCAGTTGGCACGCCAGTCCGAGCAGATCGATCAGATTGTGTCCGTTATCGAAGAGATCGCCAATCAGACCAATCTGCTGGCGTTGAACGCCGCCATCGAGGCGGCGCGCGCCGGAGAGCAGGGGCGGGGATTCGCCGTGGTAGCGGATGAGGTGCGTGGACTGGCAAACCGGACCACCGAGGCAACGCGGGAGATTGCCGAAATGGTCAAGGTGATCCAGTCGGGGACCGAGGCGGCAGTAGTGTCGATGAAGGCTGGCCGGAAGGAGGCCGAGGAGGGAGTGGAGATGGCCAACCAGGCAGGCGTCTCGCTGGAGCAGATTGTCGAAATGGTCAGCAGTTTGTCGGATCGTATTCAGCAGATCAGCCGGGCAACGATGGAGCAGTCTGCGGTTACCCATGATGTAACAGTCAATGTGGCCACCGTATCCGGGATCAGCGAGCAAACGGAGAGAGATGCCCGGCACTGTTCAGCCTCCAGCAGCGAACTTGCCGCACTGGCGGAAGAGCTGCAGCGGGTTGTTGGAGAGTTCAAGATTTGAGGTAACTACTCAGCGAGTGGTGACCGGGTTGTGTAACTGCCGGAAGCACCCGTATTGGGTATGTCACTCCGGATCGGGCAGCCCAATCTCCACCCTTTCGCGTTGGCCGGATATAGTCAAGTGACACGAGCAGACCGAACCTCCCGGAAACAAACGGCCGATTGCAGCAGAGATGGGTTCTATTGGTGGGCCCGCCAGGACTCGAACCTGGGACCAAGGGATTATGAGTCCCCTGCTCTAACCAACTGAGCTACAGGCCCTGCTGAAGGATTGGGAGTATATCTGCTGATAGAGGGGACGGCAACAATCCCCGCCGCCGGTTTGGACTAATCCGCTTCCAGATCGAGGAAGTGGCGCAGCTGATCGGAGCGGGCGGGATGGCGTAGCTTGCGCAGGGCCTTGGCTTCTATTTGACGGATACGCTCGCGGGTAACATCGAACTGTTTGCCAACCTCTTCCAGCGTATGGTCGGTATTCATGTCGATACCGAAGCGCATACGCAGTACCTTCGCCTCTCGTGCTGTCAGCCCCTCCAGCACATCCTTGGTAGCCTCCTGCAGGGCAGCGGCATTGGCGGATTCGCTGGGTGACTCGATATTCTGATCTTCGATGAAGTCACCCAGATGTGAATCCTCGTCGTCACCGATGGGAGTTTCCATGGAGATGGGCTCTTTGGCGATCTTCAGTACCTTACGGATCTTCTCCTCCGGCATCTCCATTTCTTCCGCCAGCTCTTCGGGGGTGGCTTCGCGGCCCATCTTCTGCAGCATCTGCCGGGAGATGCGGTTCAGTTTGTTGATGGTCTCGATCATGTGCACCGGGATGCGGATGGTGCGCGCCTGATCCGCGATGGAACGGGTGATGGCCTGGCGGATCCACCAAGTGGCGTAGGTGGAGAACTTGTAGCCCCGACGGTATTCGAACTTGTCCACAGCCTTCATCAGGCCGATGTTCCCCTCCTGAATCAGGTCGAGAAACTGCAGGCCCCGATTGGTGTACTTCTTGGCGATCGAGATCACAAGGCGCAGGTTGGCTTCCACCATCTCCTTCTTGGCACGGCGCGCCTTCGCTTCGCCAATGGACATTTTGCGGTTGATCTCCTTGATATCGCTGATCCGCATCCCGCACTCCATCTCCAGTTCGGCAAGCTTCTGCTGGGCGCCCCGGATCTCGTCGGAGAAGTGTTCCAGTACGCCGGAGTAGTCTTCGTCGGCGTCGATGAGCTGCTGAAGCCACTCCATATTGGTTTCATTCTCCGGGAATGAGCTGATGAATACCTTGCGCGGCATGTGCGCCTTGTTGACACATAGCTCCATGATGACGCGCTCGTGGGAGCGGATGCGCTCGACCATGGCGCGCAGGTTGCTGGCCAGGATGTCGGCAAAACGGGGCGTCAGTTTCAGTTCCATGAATGCATCCGCCGCCAGTTTGCGCAGCTCCTTCAGTTTCTCGTCGGCCAGGCCATAGCGCGCTGCACGCTTCATCACCTTGCCATGCAGCTTCTCCAGACGTTTCAGGTGGGCCCGAATCTCTTCGGGATCGGGGCCGCTATCGATCTCTTCGTCATCGTCTGCAGCAACTGGTTTCGGGATTGCATCCTCGGGTTCGCTGTAATCGGCAAACCCCTTGATGATCTCACGCAGCCGCATCTCCCCGCTCTCTACCTGCTGGTAGTTGCGCAGCAGCTCTTCGGCTGTGCCGCTGTAGAGGGCCAGTGCGGAAAACATCTGGTAGGTTCCCTCTTCGATGCGCTTGGCAATGCTGATCTCGCCTTCCCGGGTCAGCAGCTCTACTGCCCCCATCTCGCGCATGTACATGCGTACCGGATCGGTGGTCCGCCCAAACTCTGCATCCATGTTTGCAAGGGCCGCTGCCGCGGCTTCGGCTGCGTCTTCATCCGCAGTGACCCGATCGGCCAGTAACAGAACATCGGCATCTGGCGCCGTTTCATATACTGAAATGCCCATGTCGTCGATCATGGCCACGATATCCTCGATCTGCTCCGGATCGACGATATCGTCCGGCAGGTGATCGTTGACTTCGGCATAGGTCAGGAAGCCCTGCTCCTTGCCTTTGGCAATCAATAGCTTGATCTGTGATTCCTGTTTGTCCTGGTTCATCATGGATTTGCTTTTCAAAAAATACCTCTTCGCGCAACCTAACATCCCATTTTAACAGTAAAATGGTGTCAGATGCCAGTAACGGGCCTGCAGCCAGCGCTCTCCGGCCCGATAATCTGCTACAAACCCGGCGGTAATTCATATTAACCCGGCAACAATATATATCGTATTCAGCCGCGGCCTGTCATAAAATATCATAGGGTTAGGGGCTTCAGGCAGGCACCGGACCTGCGTTCCAGCGCTTGACAAGGGAATGACCCTTGCCTGCGCACTGCGCCTTGTTCCGGCGCTTGCCTGAAGCCCTGAATGCGACATATATTGTTGCCAGGTTAATAATATTCCGCCATTGGAGCGTGGTGTGCCGTTTCACAGCGGGCACTCCATCACCACCGTAGCTTCCAAGCCGGTCCCATGGGCCTGCTATTGAGTATCACGGGATAACGGGGCTCCGGCCCGGTGTCCCTGTGCGTGGACGTGGCACCAGGGAGGAACAACCCCAGCCTGCGTGCTGTGTCGCACTCCGGCGTCTGCCTGAAGTCTTGAATATGCGGCACCGTTGCCGGGTAAATGATTACCCTTGGTTATCCCGGTTCAGAAGCTGTTGTAGTTCACTTTTCTCTTCGGCAGAGAGGGTTCCCTCTTTCGCCTTTTGCAGCAGGGCGTCGGTCCGGTGTGCTCTCTGCTGCTGTTCCAACCGTGCAAGCGCACCCCTGAACTCAGCCTCCAGCCCGGCTTCATCGTCAAAAGGTGGCTTCCATTGCGCCAGCTGTGCCAGGTAGCGGCTCTCTTTACGGTTGCGCCAGCGCTCCAGCACGGCGCCCGTTTTCAGATTTGGGTTGTCCTGCAGCAGCTCGAGCAGCTGTATCAGTAACTCCCCCCCCTCTCCACCAATGGAGCGGAACCGCTGGGGATCGCCTGCTATCGTGGCCATCCTGGGACATTGTAGTAGTAACGCTACCACCAGCCGCAATGGCGAGAGGGTGCTTTTTACATGTTTTTTACCACGCCTTGTTCCTGCATTGGTGGTATTGTTACCACGCTCCAGTTTGACTGTCTCCAGGCGGCTCAGTTCCCTCAGCCGTGCCGCCATCATCTCCCGGAACACTCCCGCGGGGAGCCGCTGTAGGTGTGGGCGTGCCAGGTCGATCAGGCGGGCACGGCCTTCTATTGTGGTTATATCGGTCTGGGCGGTCAGATGATCGAAGAAAAACTTCGAGAATGTGACCGAGTCTGTTATTCGTTCCTCAAAATTGCCGCGCCCCTCTTTCTGGATCAGGCTGTCGGGGTCTTCACCTTCCGGGAGGAACATGAAGCGGATTCCTCGACCCTCGCGCATCTCCGGGACGGCGTTCTCCAGTGCCCTGATAGCGGCGTCCCGACCGGCTCGATCTCCATCGAAGCAGAATATTATCTCCGTGACGTTGCGAAAAAGACGCTTCAGGTGTTCGCGGGTGGTGGCGGTTCCCAGCGTGGCAACGGCATAGTGGATCCCGTGCTGTGCCAGCGAAATCACATCCATATAGCCTTCGACCACCAGGATACGCTCCAGTTTGCGCACTGCCTGGCGGGCTTCATACAGCCCGTAGAGCTCGCTTCCCTTGTGAAAAACGGCCGTTTCCGGTGAGTTGAGGTATTTCGGTGTGTCTTCACCCAATACCCGACCGCCGAAGCCGACAGTTCGACCGCGTGTGTTCCGGATGGGGAACATGATCCGGTTGCGAAACCGGTCGTAGTTGCCACCCTGCTTTTTTTCTATTATCAATCCGGCTTGTTGCAGCTGCCTTCTCTTCTTGGCGCTGTTGCCGAACTCCCGTAGCAGGTTGTCCCAGCCGGGGGGGGCGAACCCGATACCAAACGCAGCGGCCGTTGCACCGCTCAGGCCGCGCCTTTTCAGGTAGTCGATGGCCCGGTCTGCCTCGGTGTGCCGGCGCAGTTGTCGGGAGAACCATGCGGCGGTCTCCTCCAGTATAGTATAGAGTTCGCTGTTGTCATGTCGTGCGCTGCTGCTGTCGCGGCTTTCGAGCGGGACGGTCAGATTGGCTCGTTCGGCCAGTTCGTGTACCGCCTCGACGAAATCCAGATGTTCGTACTCCATGAGGAAGCCCAGAGCGGTACCATGGGCGCCGCAACCAAAGCAGTGGTAGAACTGTTTGTTCGGACTCACGGTGAAGGAGGGGGTTTTTTCGTCGTGGAAGGGGCAGCAGGCGGTAAACTCCCGGCCAGCCTTTTTCAGGGGGAGGTATTCGCCGATCAGCTCGACGATGTCCGTTCGGGACATCAGCTCATCGATAAACTGTTGGGGTATCCGGCCGGCCATTGCGCCATTGTAGCGTAGGGGACGGGTGGGAGGGTCGTTTATACAGAACCGGAGTTACGAATCACGAAAGCAGTGATTTCACCTGTGTGCTGACGGCTGCCAGATCGGCGCGCCCCTGGAGTCTGGGTTTGAGTAGGCCCATCACCTTGCCCATATCTTTCAGGCCAGTAGCGTCGGCGGTTGCGATGGCTTCACCGATCAGGGCCTCTATCTCTGCAGCATCGAGGGGAGCTGGGAGGTACTCCTGGATGACCTCCAACTCGAACTGCTCCTGCTGTTCCAGATCCTCGCGATGGGCCTTGCGGTACTGTTCGATGGATTCACGGCGCTGTTTCGCCATCTTGTCCAGCAGGGCGACAATCTGTTCGTCATCCAGCTCACAGCGCTCATCCACCTCGCGTTGCCTGATGGCCGCGAGAATCAGGCGGATAGCCTGCAGGCGCGGTTTCTCCTTGCCGCGCATGGCCGATTTCATATCATCCGTGATTCGGTTTTTCAGCAGTGCTGGAGAGGACATTCAGTAGAGGCGGCGCTGCTTGGCGATTTCCCGATAGAGCTTTTTCTGATGGCGCTTGATAGCGGCTGCTTTCTTGCGTTTGCGCTCGGTGGTGGGTTTCTCGTAGTACTCCCGACTGCGCACCTCGGACAGAATGCCCGCCTTTTCACAGGCACGCTTGAAGCGCCGCAGGGCGATGTCGAAGGGTTCATTTTCTCTAACGCGAACTGATGGCATCTAAGATCCTCTAACTAAAATTATGTTAATCTGTTGTCTCGTCGAATTTGAAGATGGAATCTGTAAACAAACCATTCTAATCTGGTAGCAGTGAGATTGCAACGGCAGTTGCGTGAATTTACGAGGGTGACGGGCATATACAGCGCAGCTGACTGCACGTAGAATAACCGACTCATGGTATTGGATACAGATTTCCCCGATGAACCTGAATTTTCTGGATTTTGAACAACCCATCGCCGATCTGGAGGCAAAGATTGAAGCGCTGCGTTATGCAGGCGATGATTCCGGATTGAATATAAGCGAAGAGATCTCGCGTTTGCGGGAGAAGAGCCGGGCGCTTACCGAGTCCATCTTCTCCAGGCTCACTGCGGCACAGATAGCGCAGCTGGCCCGTCACCCCCAGCGCCCCTATCTGCTCGACTATGTGGAGCGCATATTTACCGATTTCGAGGAGTTGAAAGGGGATCGTGCCTACGCCGATGATCCGGCCATGGTGGGGGGGATTGCGCGCCTGGATGGCGAGCCGGTCATGGTCATTGGACAACAGAAGGCACGCGATACCAAGGGGCGGGTGCGGCGCAACTACGGGATGCCCCGTCCGGAGGGTTACCGTAAGGCCAAGCGCCTGATGGAGATGGCGCAGCGTTTTTCACTGCCGGTCCTGAGCTTTGTCGATACCCCTGGCGCCTATCCTGGTATCGGTGCCGAGGAGCGTGGTCAGAGTGAGGCCATTGCGCGGAACCTGTTCGTGATGTCTGGGCTCGAGACCCCCATTGTGTGTACCGTAATCGGTGAGGGCGGTTCCGGAGGGGCGCTGGCCATCGGGATGGGAGATATCGTACAGATGTTGCAGTTCAGCACCTACTCTGTCATCTCTCCGGAGGGTTGCGCCTCCATTTTGTGGAAAAGTGCCGAGAAGGCGACCGAGGCAGCGGAGGCGATGGGGATCACTGCGCCTCGCCTGCTGGAGCTGGGTTTGATAGACAAAATCATCGACGAGCCGCTGGGTGGAGCGCATCGCGATGTGGAAGCCGCCGCGGCGAACGTCAGGCAGTCGCTGCTCGAAGGGCTGGAGTTGCTGCGCAAGATTCCGCTCGATGAGCTGCTCGAACGCCGTTACCGCCGGCTCATGGGGTTTGGCAACTATCAGGAGCTGGCGGAAAAGTAGCCTCTGCCTGGGCGGCGCGGATCCATGCGATTCACACTGCAGAATCTGCTTGCAATCTTGCAGGTGCTTCCGCCGGCCCGGCGCTACTGGGTTGCCTACAGCGGCGGACTCGATTCTCATGTACTTCTCCATTCACTGGCGAAGGTGCGGGATCGTCTCCCGGTAGAGGAGCTGCATGCCGTTCATGTCAATCACGGACTGAGTTCTGTTGCCGACGCTTGGGGCAGCCACTGTGTTGTGGTCTGCCGGGGGCTGGATATTCCGTGCCACGTCATACAGGTGGATGCCAGGGCCGGGCGGGGAGAGAGCCCCGAAGCGGTGGCGCGAGTCGCTCGCTACGAGGCCATCTGCTCCATTCTGGAACAGGGTGATGGCCTGCTGACAGCGCACCATCAGGATGATCAGGCGGAGACCGTCCTGCTGCAGCTGCTCCGCGGCGGTGGTCCGCGTGGACTGGCCGCGATGCCCCGCTGGGACTGTTTCGGGGCTGGATGGCGGGGCCGCCCGCTGCTGGATTTCAGCCGCAGTGAGCTTCGCTCCTTTGCGCAGGCCGAGCAGCTGCACTGGGTCGAGGATGAGAGCAACTACGACACCGGCATCGAGCGCAACTTTCTGCGCCATGAGGTCATTCCCCTGCTGCGAAGCCACTGGCCGGCGCTGGGAACAACCCTGTCACGGGTCGCCGGCCACAGCGCCGAGGCCGCGCAGCTGCTCGACCAGCTGGCGGCGCGGGATCTGGTCACCGGGCCGCAGGGCGAGCTGGAGATCAGCCGGCTGAAAACGTTCGATGCCGGCCGCCAGCGCAACCTGCTGCGCTACTGGATCAGGCAGTCCGGCCTGCCGCTGCCGGACAGCGTTCATCTGCAGCGGATTATCGACGAGATCCTGCCCGCCGCTGCGGACGCCACCCCCCTGATAGGCTGGAGCGGCGCCGAGGTCCGCCGTTACCGTGGCCATCTCTACGTAATGGCCCCGCTGCCGCCCCACGACAGCGGCGAGATCCACGAGTGGGACATGGCGGGAACAGTTGGCCTGCGAGACGGTTCCATCCTGCGGGCCACACCGGTCACCGGCCGGGGCATCAAGCAGGAGCTGTGCCGGAGGGCGCGGGTAACCGTCCGCTTCAGGCAGGGGGGCGAACGCTGCCGTCCGGCGGGCCGCGCCCATACCCACAAACTGAAAAAACTGCTGCAGGAGCTGGCGGTTGCGCCGTGGCAGCGGGAGCGCATTCCGCTCATCTATCTGGATGATGAACTGGCAGCA
Organism: Chromatiales bacterium; assembly: GCA_026984715.1. Lineage (GTDB taxonomy): Bacteria > Pseudomonadota > Gammaproteobacteria > Thiohalospirales > Thiohalospiraceae > DRMK01. Next base: position 11,749 of record JALSRO010000124.1, read on the forward strand.
GTGGCGGGGTTGCTGGTGTGTGGACCGTTTCAGGCCCGCAGCGGAGAACCGGGGCTGGAGATCCGCTGGGAACAAAATGTTTCAGGGTGACTTTCTGCTGTTACCCTGTGGGAAGGCTTTGTTTCCGATAGTTCTGAAATCTGGTTCTCCCACTACGCCGGTCAGGGAGGAGATGCACCGCGTCGGTTCATCTCACCCCAATCGAGCCGACGATGAGTTCTCGGTAGCGGTTCATCCTTCTCGCGGTATTGGAAGAGCTCCTCCAGGTGATCATCCCGCGCCCTTGCGATCCAGTCTCCGGTAGTTGATCGCCTCGGTGAGATGGTGGGTCGTGATCTGTTCGGAGGCTTCCAGGTCGGCGATGGTGCGGGCCAGCTTGAGTACCCGGTGGTAGGCACGGGCAGAGAGACCGAGTTGCTCGATGGCCCGCTCCAGTAGCTGGCGATCGGCGGGCTTCAGCACACAGACACTGTCGATCTCGCGGTTGCCGAGCCTGGCGTTGGGACGTCCTGCCCGCTCCAGCTGCAACCGGCGGGCCGCTTCCACCCGTAGCCGCACCTGGTCGCTGGTCTCCGCCGGTTCCCCGTCGGAGTGGGTCAACTGCCGCAGCGGCAGGGCAGGTACCTCGATATGCATATCGATACGATCCAGTAACGGACCCGACAGCTTGTTACGGTAGTGCCGGATCCGATCCGGGGTGCAGTGGCAGCGTCCACTGCTGTGGCCGAGGTAGCCACAGGGGCAGGGATTCATCGCGGCGACGAGCTGGAAGCGGGCGGGGAACTCCGCCTGTCGTGCCGCCCGTGAGATGGTGATCTGTCCCGACTCGATAGGTTCGCGCAACACCTCCAGTACCCGGCGGTCGAACTCTGGCAGCTCATCCAGGAACAGTACCCCGTTGTGGGCCAGGGAGATCTCACCCGGACGCGGCTGGCTGCCGCCTCCAACCAGAGCGACCGCCGAAGCGGTATGGTGCGGTGCGCGGAAGGGGCGTCTTCCCCACTCCTTGATGTTGAATCCGGTTTCGCTGATGGATTGGATGGCAGCAGTCTCTTGGGCTTCCTGCTCGGTCATGGTGGGAAGAATGCCGGGCAGGCGCCGTGCCAGCATGGTCTTGCCGGTTCCGGGAGGGCCGGCCATGAGCAGGCTGTGTGCCCCTGCTGCGGCGATCTCCAGCGCCCGCTTTGCAAGATGTTGCCCCCGAACCTCACTGATGTCCTCTTGGGAATCGAACCTGTTGCGGGGGTGTTTCGGTATGTAGCCGGAGGGAGGTTGGCCGCTATTCAGCAGCGCGCAAATTTCGAGCAGATGGCGCGCTGCGACTATTTCCAGGCCATCCACCAGGGCGGCCTCCTCGGCGTTGCTTTCAGGTACCACCAGGATACGTCCTGCGGCCCGCGTCTGGAGGGCGGCAGGCAAGATTCCGCGTACTGGCCGCAGAGCGCCACTCAGGGCAAGCTCACCAAAGAATTCGTAACGCGCCAATGCCTGTGCGGGGATCTGTTGCGATGCGGCCAGAATCCCGATCGCGATTGGAAGATCGAAGCGCCCCCCCTCCTTGGGTAGGTCGGCTGGCGCCAGATTGATGGTGATGCGCTGCATCGGGAAATCGAACTGGCTGTTCAGGATGGCGCCGCGAACCCGATCCTTGCTCTCCTTGACCGCCGCCTCCGGCAGGCCGACGATGCTCAGACTGGGTAGTCCGTTGGACGGGTGTACCTCCACCACCACCTCTGGTGAACTGACACCGATCTGCGCCCGGCTGAACGTGGTTGCCAGCGGCATCCCGGTTTCAGTTTCTGCTCTTGAGCCGTGCCTCCAGCTCCGCCACCTGCTTCTCCAGCTGCTCCAGCCGGGTGCGGCTGCGGGCCAGCAGTTCGGACTGTATCTCGAACTCCTCGCGGGTCACCAGATCCAAGCGGTTGAACACCCCCTGCATGGCAGCGCGCAGATTGTTTTCCAGATCCCGAGTGAGGGCGCTGCCCCTTCCAGGAAGGGAATCCATCACTTGATGCACAAGACTATCCAGAAACTCTCTTTTGATCATGATGGGATTGTAACGGGAACCGGAGAAAGTTTGTAGTGCCACTCCATCACAGGGCATGAACCGGCCGGTTTGCACCGTTTTAGTGCGCATGAGCGCGACAGCGTGATATTATCCTCTTCTGCGTAACGAAACAGAGGGAGGCAGGTCGTCTCTGACCGGCTGTCGAAAAATACCCTGCCCGTTCTGTTAGATGAAAACGAAAAGCGTGATTGTTTGTGTAAATCAGATGGTTGGCGCCCTCCGGTTTTGCCGGTGTATCCATGTTTTTGGTAACAGACGAAGAGGAAAACACGATGAAATTGATAACGGCCATTATCAAGCCCTTCAAACTCGACGATGTTCGTGAGGCGCTCTCCGAGATTGGGGTGCAGGGTATAACCGTAACCGACGTAAAGGGATTCGGGCGCCAGAAGGGGCATACTGAGCTCTACCGCGGTGCCGAGTATGTGGTGGACTTTCTGCCCAAGGTGAAGATCGATGTCGCCATCCCGGATGATATGCAGGAACAGACCATCGAAGCCATCAGCCGCTCCGCCAATACCGGCAAGATCGGAGATGGAAAAATCTTCGTGGTCGATCTGGAGCAAGTGATCCGGATCCGTACTGGCGAATCTGGTGAAGAGGCGCTGTAGTCTCATTCAGGGAATGGCGGGATGCGTCGCTCGACTACCGAAACCTGCTGCGATCAATCCGGCAACGATATATATCGGATTCAGCCGTGACGCGCCGGTTTGCAGCAACGCAGCCCATTGTCGCTGCAGCCACTCTGCAGCAAGATGGGGTAACGCAGTCCGCGAGTCGGTACGTCGCCGCCTGTCGTTGAATATCGGAGGGTTGGGGGCTCGGGGCGGCGCAGGCCCGAAGCCCTGAATGCAACATATCTTGTTGCCGGGCTAATTCAAAAACAAGGTGGACATTGACAATGCATGTGACTCGTGGACGGCCTGCGGTGGCCATAGTATTGATTCTACTGATGATTGTTCCCGGCCTGGTGCTGGCGGATGATTCTGGCTTTAATGGTGCAGATACGGCGTGGATCCTGACATCTACCGCGCTGGTTCTGTTCATGACCCTTCCAGGGTTGGCGCTGTTCTATGGCGGCCTGGTTCGCACCCGCAACGTGCTCTCCGTCTTGATGCATTGTTTCGCCATCGCCGGCGTCTCCTCGATTCTCTGGCTGCTGTTCGGCTATAGCCTTGCTTTCGGCCAGGGAAACACCTTTATCGGCGACTTCGGCAAGGTGATGATGGCCGGTGTCGGGCGGGACTCCCTGGTGGGAACGATTCCCGAATCTCTCTTCATGCTGTTTCAAATGACCTTTGCGGTGATTACACCGGCACTGGTGATTGGCGGTTTTGCTGAACGGATGAAGTTTTCGGCGGTGCTTCTGTTCAGCGCCCTGTGGCTGATACTGGTATATGTCCCTGTGACCCACTGGGTCTGGGGTGGTGGCTGGCTGGGAGAGATGGGGCTGTACGACTTTGCCGGTGGTACCGTGGTGCATATTACCGCAGGGGTGGCCGCACTGGTGGCCGCGGTGATGCTGGGGCCGAGAAAGGGGTTCGGCAGTGCGGCCATCATGCCGCACAACATGACCATGACAGTGACCGGCGCAGGTATGTTGTGGGTGGGTTGGTTCGGCTTCAATGGTGGCAGTGCGCTGGCCGCCGATGGCAACGCTGCCATGGCCATGCTGGTGACCCATATCTCCGCCGCAACGGGTGCTTTGACCTGGATGTTCATCGAGTGGAAAAAGTTTGGAAAACCCAGCGTTCTGGGTACCGTTACCGGGATGGTTGCGGGGCTGGGGACGATTACACCGGCCTCCGGATTCGTTGGGCCGGGAGGTGGGCTGGTTATCGGCCTGCTGGCCGGTTTTGTCTGTTTCAATGCAACCCAGTACCTCAAACAGGTTCTCGAAATCGACGATTCACTCGATGTGTTTCCCGTTCATGGCGTCGGCGGGATGCTGGGTACCCTTCTGGCGGGGGTGTTCTCCTCCGTCTCCCTGGGGGTATTCAGCGGTTACGGTTATGCCGAGGGGATTGGATCCATGTGGGGGCAGATCTATGTTCAGCTGATCGGGGTCATCGCCACGGTCGTGTTTACCGCTGTGATAACCTTCGTCGTGCTGAAGATCGTAGATGCACTGGTTGGTTTGCGGGTGGCTGGGGATCAAGAGATTGAAGGGCTGGATATTGCGCTTCACGAGGAGCGAGGTTACAACCTTCAGTAACGGATTCCATTCCCATTTCAGTTGCCAGAAGAGGGGCCGTTTCGGTCCCTTTTTTCTACTGCGCACCAGATTTGTGCGCCAGTGGCCGGCGGCGCACTGCAGTGGTGCGCTGGTGTCGGGTGCAACGCCCTTTCGTATGGGTTAACTGTCAGATTAAACAAGAAATATTTCCAATTGGCACAAGCTGTGCTGACTTCCCCCTGTCGAGTTCCAGCGGTGTAACACCATTGAGCAACAGGCGAGCCGGACAACAGTTTCAGCGTGACAGGAGATTGAATATGAAATTAGTGACAGCCATCATCAAGCCGTTCAAACTTGATGATGTTCGTGAGGCGCTTTCCGAAATTGGGGTGCAGGGTATCACCGTGACCGAGGTCAAGGGTTTTGGCCGGCAGAAGGGGCATACCGAACTCTATCGCGGCGCGGAGTACGTGGTGGATTTTCTGCCCAAGGTGAAGATCGATATTGCCGTGAGTGACGATCTGGTCGATCAGGTCATAGACACCATCGCCAAGGCTGCCAATACCGGCAAGATCGGTGACGGGAAGATTTTCGTGACCGGGCTGGAGCAGGCCGTCCGTATTCGTACCGGCGAGTCCGGTGACGAGGCGCTCTAAAAACATATCTCAGCGGAGGGTAGCCAAGTGGATGTAGCAAACAGCATCAAAGATCTGAGTTATGCGCTGGACACATTCTATTTTCTGATGTCCGGCGCACTGGTTATGTGGATGGCGGCCGGCTTCGCCATGCTGGAGGCGGGGTTGGTGCGTGCCAAGAACACCGCCGAGATCCTGACCAAGAACATTGTCCTGTTCGCCATTGCGTGCATCATGTATATGCTGGTGGGTTACGGCATCATGTATCCGTCGGACGGCAACGGAGTCTTCCCGGCACTCGATTTCTCCTTTATGTTCGGGGGTGATCACGATCCGGCCAAGGTGCTGGCGCAGGATATGGGCAGTTGGTATGACGGTGACTACTATGCCGGAATGTCCGACTTCTTCTTCCAGGTGGTGTTCGTGGCCACTGCCATGTCTATCGTCTCCGGGGCGGTTGCGGAGCGCATGAAGCTGTGGAGCTTTCTCGCCTTCGCCGTGGTGATGACCGGTTTCATCTATCCGCTGCAGGGATACTGGAAGTGGGGAGGTGGTTTCCTGGATGGCCTGGGATTCAACGACTTCGCCGGTTCGGGCGTAGTCCATTTGTGTGGTGCGTCCGCTGCACTCGCCGGAGTGCTCCTGCTGGGTGCGCGCAAGGGGAAATATGGTCCCGACGGCCAGGTGAATGCCATACCTGGTGCCAATATGCCGCTGGCGACCCTGGGTACCTTTATCCTCTGGTTGGGGTGGTTCGGCTTCAATGGCGGTTCCGAACTGATTATCTCCAATGTGGGCGAGGCCAATGCCGTTGCTGCCGTTTTCGTCAATACGAACGCCGCCGCGGCAGGTGGTGTTGTAGCTGCCTTGATCGTTGCGCAGCTGATGTTCGGCAAGGCGGATCTCACTATGGCACTGAATGGCGCGTTGGCCGGCTTGGTGGCGATCACGGCGGAGCCCCTGGCTCCATC
>JALSRO010000125.1 GCA_026984715.1 Chromatiales bacterium
ATACCGCTCTGGGTGGACCCGGTAAGTACACCGAAACCCTTGCCGGCCTGCTGTTCAAATCGTTTCAACAGCGTTTCGAGCTGTACAGGAGGAATTGTCGGGCCAATGCCGCTGATCTCGTACTGGGCACGCGGGTGCTGCTCGATGGCGGTACCGTTGATGCGGGTCTCTCCCTCCACCTCTTCATAGTCCACCCAATCCAGCTGCTGACGCAGAAGATGCTTCAACAGCTGGCCAATCTCTCCGGCGACCACACAGTAGCTGTATGCGAAGGTGTCCAGCCGTTTCAGTGCGCGTCCGACATTGATGCCATTGCCGCCGGGATCGAACCGTGTCGCCACGGCGTGGGCCTTCTGATCGGCAATCAGCCGCGGCACCTCATAGGTCATATCGACCGCGGGATTGAGAGAGAGTACGGCGATGGGTAACGGCTCGCTCTCATCACCAGTGGCGGCGGCCGGGCTGCTCACCGGCGCTATCCCCTGGCTCGTACCGCCAGGACATCACAGGGGGCGTCATGCATCACGCCGTTGGCCGTCGACCCCAGGATATGGGTAATGCCATGCCGGCCGTGGGTTGCAACGACAATCAGATCGATCCCCTGCTGCTCGGCGAAACGGACGATCTCGTGCCTCGCCGACCGGGTGGTGAAACGCACCTCCTGCACAACCTCCTCCTCTCCCAGCCGGCGCGCCAGCGCTGCCAGTGAGGCGCGTGCCTGCTGCTCCCGATAGGCTGCCGGGTCGACATTCTCCGGTGCTATCTCCTCATTGGATCGCTGCTCCGGAAAATATTCCACCACATGCAACAGCAACAACTCCGCACCGAACAGTCGCGCCAGCTCAGCGGCACGCTCGGCAGCGGAGGTACAGTGTTCGGAAAAATCGGTTGCACACAAGATGCGTTGGTAACTTTTCATCATCGATATCTCCAATGACCGGAATCACTCACTCTTTTCCATAGCGGGAGTATAATACCCGCGCTGCGCCGCCCCGTTCAGTTTCGCCCGTTTCAACAGTGCCTGCTGCGCGGCGGGAACGTTCTCACTCTTTCCCCGCCAGGCCTTCAGCACTGGTTGTTGCAGTGCGCGCCCGAAAGAGAATGACAGCAGCCAGGGCGCATCGGGAAACTCGGCATTCAACGCGTTCAGGTAGAGAGTTGCATCCTCCGGGCTGAGCCCCCCGGAGAGAAAATTGATACTCGGCACCGCAACCGGCACCGTGCGCCGGAACACCTGCATGGTCGCCTCGGCAACCTCCCGGGGCTTGGCCTTGATGGGATGGTCCTTGCCGGGCAGAACCATGTTGGGCTTCAGAATGATGTACTCCAGCATGACGTGATGGCGATACAGGGCGTGGAAGATCTCCTTCTGCACCGCTTCCGTTACCTCGGCACAACGGGAGAGGCGATGGTCACCATCCATCAGCACCTCGGGCTCGACGATGGGCACGATCCCCTGCTCCTGACAGACCGCCGCATAGCGGGCCAGCATCTCGGCATTGGCAGTAATCGCCAAAGGGGTCGGATTGTGGTCGCTGATCGGATAGACCTCGCGCCACTTGGCAAACCGCGCGCCCTGTTTCTTGTAGTGCTGCAACCGTTCCGCCAGGCCGTCCAGACCGTAGGTGATGAGATCACCGGGAGAAAACGCTAGCGGCCCCTTGCCCTTGTCCACCTTGACACCGGGGACGATACCGCGCCGCGCCAGCACCTCGGGCAGTGGAGTGCCGTCATCAGCGGTCTGACCCAGGGTCTCCTCGAACTCGATTACCCCGCTGATATACTCCTCGATACCGGGCGCAGTAAACAGCAGGGCTCGCCAGGCACGGCGATTCTCCTCGGTGGATTCAACATTGATCGGGGCAAAACGTTTTGCAATAGTGGGCAGGCTCTCATCGGCGGCAAGGATCCCCTTGCCGGGTTGCACCATCTGTTTGATGGTGGCCTGAAGTTCGTCAACGATGGTCATGTTCGTTCTCCTTTATCAGGTAGGGAAACAGCTGCCATGCCACCTTCCCGGTGCTGCTGCGCCAGCGCGGTGCGCACCGCACCAACAAAGGATTCGGTCAAGGTAGGATGGGGATGGATGGCCCCGGCGATCGCCTCCAGTGGCAATCCGGCTCGTACCGCCAGCGCGGCTTCACCGGCCAGATCGGCGGCACCATCCACCAGGGCATGTACTCCGATCACCCGGCGGTCGAGCTTGTCATAAATGATCTTCAACAGACCGTTGTCATGACCGCTGATCTGGGCCCGCGCATCCCGGGAAAAGTCGTAACGGGCAACACCAACGTCAACCCCTGCGCTGACTGCCTGCGCCTCGGTCAACCCGGCCATCGCCAGTTCCGGCATGCTGAAGATCACCGCGCTGTTGTGTTGCGGCTGAGGGAATGGCGGCCCGGCCCGGTCAAGCAGATGCGCTGCCAGCGCCAGCCCCTGGGCGGTGGCCCAGTGGGCAAACATGGGCTGCCCGACGACGTCACCTACCGCGTATATTCCGGGCTCTGTGGTTTGCAGGGTCTCGTCTACCTCAATCATGTGACGATCCACGTTTACTGCCGTCCGCTCCAGACCAAGGTCATCAAGGTTGGGGTGACGGCCAATTGCGGTCAGCACGGCGGTTGCAAAAACCTGCTCACAGCCGTCATCCAGATCGTACTGCACGAACACACCCTGGCCGCTGTGGCAGATATTCCTTACCGGGCAGTTGACGTAGAGTTTTATCCCCTGATTGATAAGGTGCTGTTGCAACGCCAACGCGAGCTCCTCATCCACGCCGGCAAGAATGCGCGGCCCGCGCTGCATGACCGTAACGTCCGCCCCCAGCGCATGAAAGATCTGCGCCAGCTCGATACCGATCGGTCCGCCACCAATCACTACCAGCCGTTCAGGAATGCAACCAATCTCGAGAATACGGTCGCTGCTGTATACCTGGGGAAGATCGGCGCCGTGCACCGGCAGAATATTGGGCCGGGAACCGCTGGCCAGAATGCACTGCGAAAAAGTTATCTCTGCGCTGTCACCCTTGAACGGCTCGATCAGCGCAGTGCGGGAGCCGGTCAGACGGGCCCGTCCGAACAGCAGTTCCAGATTGGACAACCGCCCGGCCTTGTGGATCGCCGCAGCACTCCGGCGCTGGAGGATCGCCCGTTTGCGCGCCTGAACCTTGCGCCAGTCGAGCTGCACCAGTTGATGAGGGAGGTGAATTCCAAACTCCTCCGCGCGGGCAATATCACGCAACCGTCTGGCCGTCTCACGAAAAATCTTGGAGGGGATACACCCCTCGAACAGACATGTTCCGCCCAGCCCCTCACCCGCCTCCACCAGCAGGACTCTCTTTCCTCCCTGGGCCAGCGCCATCGCCGCAGGTGTACCACCCGGACCTCCACCAATAACCAGCACGTCATACTGCTTTTCCATGCCCTGCCCTCTTTGGCCGCACCAGAACTCTGACCGTCAGGCTACCACCGGCTGTCAGGGATATCTGTAACCTAGGTAGCAGTCGGTTTGCCGGTCGATTCCAACCACCCGGCAAACAAAGTGTAGTTACTCGGACTGTTCACTGCCTGCCCGTTGCATGGGGTCTTGCCGATAAAACAGCATCAACTGCTCATACACCGCTGGATAGCGCTGCATCAGCCGATGCGGATCGGTAAAGAAATATTCACTCACCACGGCAAAGAACTCCGCCGGATTGGTGGCGGCATAGGGGTCGATATCAGGGGGGTAATGGTGTTCCAGCTGCTGCTGCAGATGCTGAAATGCCCGGCTGAGCGCTTCAGTCCACTGCTGACGGACCATATCGGAGTGAAGGGGAGGCATGCCGTTGGCGTCACCATTCAACATGTCCAGCTTGTGGGCAAACTCATGCACCACCACGTTTCGTCCGGGACGAGG
>JALSRO010000126.1 GCA_026984715.1 Chromatiales bacterium
GATATTGGCCATGTCGGCGAAGTTGCTCTTCAGCTGCTCCTGATACTCCTCCCACAACGGCAGCTCCCACGCGCGATCGCCGCTCTCGTTGCCGGCCTTGAGCAGATCGTGCACCAGTGGTGGATGGTTGCCCAGCACCGCCGAGGCCTGATGGCCGAGGGCGATGATGCAGGCGCCGGTGAGGGTAGCGATGTCGATGATCGCCTCCGGCCGGTAGCGCTCGGCGTAGGTGAGGGCGTCACACAGAATGAGCCGCCCCTCGGCATCGGTGTTGAGGATCTCGATGGTCTGGCCGGAGAGGCTGGTGACGATGTCGCCTGGCTTGCTGGCGTCCCCGTCGGGCAGATTCTCGGTGGCCGGGATCAGCCCCACCACGTTGAGTGGCAGCTGCAGCTCCCCCAGCGCCCGGAATACCCCAAGCACGCTGGCCGCGCCGCACATGTCGTACTTCATCTCGTCCATGGCGGCGGAGGGCTTGATGGAGATCCCGCCCGAGTCGAAGGTTACCCCCTTGCCCACCAGCACCACCGGCCGTTTCTCCTTCGAGGCGCCCTTGTACTCCAGGATGATGAACTTCGCCGGCTGGCGCGAGCCGCGCGCCACGGAGAGCAGGGCGCCCATGCCCATCTTCTCCATATCCTTCTCTTTCAGTACCTTGTGGGTGATGGCGGCGTGGCTCTTTGCCAGAGCGGCGGCCTGCCGGGCCAGATAGGCGGGGGTGCAGACATTGGCCGGGCTGTTGCCCAGATCGCGCGCCAGCTGCTTGCCGGCGGCGATGGCCATCCCCTCCGCCAGGGCCTGTTTGCCCTCCGGCAGCATCTGGCGATCGGTCACCATCAGGGTCATCCTGCGCAGCGGGCGGTAGGTGGTCTCCGGTTTACTCTTGAACTGTTCGAAGCGGTACAGCGCCTGGGCGCTGGTCTCCACCACCTGGCGCAGCTTCCAGTGCAGGCTGCGGCCGGTGACCGGCAACTCCCCCAGATAGCTGACCGCCTCCGTGGCGCCGGTCTCGTTCAGGGTGGTGGCCGCCTTCTGCACCACCTTGCGGAAGCGGCTGTCGGCCAGCTCCCGCTCATGCCCGCATCCCACCAGCAGCACCCGATCGGCGGCGATCCCCGCCACCGAGGGCAGCAGCAGCACCTGCCCCGGCTTGCCATCCATATCGCCCCGCCGCACCACCTCGGTCAGCAGACCGCCACTGGCCTCGTCCAGCCGCTGCGCGGCGTCGGAGAGGCGCCGTTTTTCGAATACCCCGGCGATCACGCAGGCGCTGCGCTGCTGCTCCGGGCTACCACTTTTTATGCTGAATTTCATACCTGCTCCTGATTGTCTGGGCGAATCCATATATCATAACTGTGTTTTTACTGACCACGCATTATAGATGATTATCGATCGCTATATTTTCCGGGAGATAACCGGGGTCTGGCTGGCCATCACGCTGGTGCTGCTGCTGATCTTCACCGGAAATCAGCTGGTGGTGCTGTTCAACGAGGTGGTGGCGGGCGATCTGATAGGCAAGCAGGTGTTGATAATGCTTGGTCTCACCCTGGTGAACAACCTGGCACTGTTGCTGCCCTTCGCCTTCTATATCGCCATCCTCATCGCTCTGGGGAGAATGTACAGGGATAGTGAGATGATAGCCTTGGCAGCCTGTGGCATCGGGATCGGTAGACTGCTGAAATCGATCGGGTCGTTCGCCGTGCTGCTGGCGCTGCTGATCAGCACCCTCTCCCTGTGGCTGTCCCCCTGGGCGGAGTACAAGATGCAGCGTCTTGTGGATGAAGCGAAGTCGGTAACCGAGATCGGTGGCATCCCGGTGGGCACGTTCCGCAGTTTTGATACGAGAAACGGAGAAGGGGTGTTCTATGTGGAGAAACTGGATCCGGAACGAGGTCGTCTCAAGGAGGTGTTTGTCCAGATGCCCGGTGAACAGCCCCTGCAACAGAGTGTGATTGCCGCTGAAGGGGGTTACCAGCGAACCGATCCCGCCAGCGGCCAACGTTTTCTCATTCTGCTCAATGGCACCCGCTATGAAGGGATCCCCGGCGAAGCGGCGTTTCGTATCATCCGTTTCGAGCAGCATGCGGTACGTATCGAGACCCGCCACAACTATCGTGACCCACGACTCCGGGCGGTACCGACCCGCAAACTGCTGGGTTCCGACGATCTCCGGGAGAGCACCGAGCTGCAGTGGCGGATGGCGATCCCCTTTTCTGTCATCCCGCTGGCGCTGCTGGCGGTGCCGCTGAGCCGCACCACCCCGCGGCAGGGGCGCTACTCGAGGCTGTTCAGCGCCATCCTAATCTATATCATCTATGCCAACACACTGGGGGTGGCTCGCACCTGGCTGGAGAAGGGAGACACTCCCCAGGCAGTGGGATTGTGGTGGGTACATGGCCTGCTGCTGCTCTATGTGACTTTCGAAGTGATGCGCCAGAGCGGTATCTCCTGGCGCCTTGCAGCCCAGCGAAGGACCTCATGATGAATATTCTCGATCGCTATATTGGCAAGACCGTCATCCTTGGGACCCTGACAACCCTGGGGGTGTTGCTGGCGCTCTATATCTTCATGACCTACGTCGGCGAGCTGCAGAAGGTGGGGCGTGCTCACTATACCCCGCTGGTGGCTTTGCAGTTCACCCTCCTGACTCTCCCTCGCTGGACGGGCGATCTGTTTCCCATGGCTGCGCTCATTGGCAGTCTGATGGGGCTGGGCTCCCTGGCCAGCAATAGTGAACTGACGGTGATGCGTGCCGCAGGCATCTCGATCATGCGCATTGCCTGGGCGGTAATGAAGGTGGCGCTGCTGATGATGGCGCTGGTGGTCATCATCGGTGAAGGGGTGGCGTCCCGCACCGAGCAGTACGCCTTCAAAATGCGCGCAGCCGCCCTGGAAAAACATGTCTCCGCCAACACCGGCTCCGGCCTCTGGATCAGAGAGGGAAACAGTTATATCAATGCCCGAACGGTCTACGCCAACGATCACCTCGGGGGCCTCTTTATCTACGAATTCGACGCAGCCAAACAGCCTCTCAAGCTCACCTATGCCCCCGAAGCACGCTACCATAACGATGGCAACTGGCTGTTGCAAGAGGTTTCCCAAACCCTGTTCACCAAACCCCGGATCACCACCCATAAGCAACAAGAGATGGTCTGGCATGGAATCCTCGATCCCGGGTTGATCGACGTTGTCGCGGTGGAACCGCAGGGGCTCTCTTCTCGCGAACTGCTGCGCTACATCGCCTATCTGGAGGGCAACGGACTCAACTCGGATCAGTATCGGGTGGCTTTCTGGAGCAAGCTCGCTTCCCCTTTTGCCACCGGCGCCATGATGTTGCTGGCCATTCCGTTCATCTTCGGCTCCATGCGCTCGGTCAGCATGGGCAGTCGGTTGCTGGCGGGAACCCTCATCGGGATCGGCTTTTACCTGTTCAATCACGGTCTGGGTCAGTTGGGAGTGGTCTACTCCCTCCCACCCTTCCTGAGCGCCACCCTGCCGACGGTTTGCGCCATCGGCATTACATCTTATATGCTTGGCAGAATAAGAACCTGACAAGGTAAGAGGCATGCGACACCTTACCGATGTTATCCCCGTCGGCCAGGCCAAGAGCCTGGCGGGACTGTTCCGGGAGCGGGTTCGGCGCTCGCCCGATGCACCCGCCTATCGCCACTTCAATCCTGAAACCGGCCAGTGGGAGGAGACCTCCTGGCGTGCGATGGCCGCAATGGTGGCGCGCTGGCAGCGGGCTCTCCAAGCAGAATCGTTACATCCCGGCGATCGGGTCGCTGTCATGCTTGCCAACTGCCGGGAGTGGGTGCTGTTCGATCAGGCGGCCCTGGGGCTGGGGCTGGTGGTGGTTCCACTATATGTCAACGACAGCCCCGAAAACCTCGCC
>JALSRO010000127.1 GCA_026984715.1 Chromatiales bacterium
TTCCTGCATTCGGCCCCCAGCCCGGGAGACGACGTATGGGCGGCTCTTGCTGTCCGGAAAGGTGGATCTTCCGGGGATATCTACCCGTCGCATGCAAATATTTCGCTACTGCGGCCGCCCCTCGCACCCCTGGGCGGTGTGGCGATTGCTCGCCATCGTCCCCGCTGTGACTCACTTCCACCCTGCGTGCCGCACGCATGTCCTTGCCCAGGGGCACGAGGAACACCCTCGAAAACAGAGTCTTCACCTGCGACGGGTATAGGATCCCAAGTGGGAGTTCGGGAACCAGAAAACTCCATGTATCGTCGGGTATGATAGGCTTACTTCTAGGATGGGTTTTTGTCGGCTAGGCAGGGCGAATGGCTTTCGTTCAGGCGATGAGGGGAAGGTGATGCGAATGGGTAGTATCCGATCTCTGCTGGTGCTGGCGGCCACGCTGGTGGCAGTGTTCCTGGTGTTGGTCATCTACATCGTCGTGGCGCGGATCTACGACAAGACGGCCAGAGAGGACGCGGAAAGGGTTTCGGAGCTGCTGGCGCAACAGACCTTCAACTCCATGTACCAAGTAATGTCCAGGGGCTGGTCGCGGCAGGAAGTCGAACAGTTCATGGCCCGTAACGCCACAGGGCTCGGCGACAGTCGATACCGCTTACAAGTTTTTCGTGGCCCGGTGGTCGAGGAAAAGTTTGGCGCCATCGGTCAGCCGCAACTGGACGAGGCGCTGCACCGGGTCTTGCGCGAGGGCACACCCATCGAACAGAGTGATGGCGACGGCCTTCGTTATCTCTATCCACTGAAGGTGAAGAGCGAGTGCCTGCGCTGCCACACCAATGCCGGACAGGGTCAGGTGCTGGGTGTGATCGAGGTGCGCCAGAATCTGCGTCCCCTGCTCGATAAAGCGCGTGAGCGATTCATGAGCGTGCTGGTGTGGATACTGCCGATTCCGCCCCTGGTAGCCTTGCTGGTAGCCGTCTGGATCGGACGGATGGTGGAACGGAGTACGGGGATGATGGCCGCCGATATCCAGGCGGTGAATCGGGTGTCGGATCTGACCATACTCTCCAGCCGCCAGGCACGTATCGGGCTGCGCGAACTGGACCAGGTTCTGGTGGAGGTGGACAAGCTCATACTGCGCTTGCGAGAGGTGGCGGTGGACAAGGACCTGCTGGAGTTCGAGATCCAGTTACTGGAGGGTTTCGTGCTCACCTCCGAGGTGATCAGGGACTGGCGGGAGAACGTCTCCCAACTGTTGGTGGAGATCAACCGCTATATCCCCGCCTATTCCCTGTTCTCGGTATTTCGTGGCCAGGGGGAACGCATCAACCTGGAGGTGTTCTGGCATACCACCCCGAGCGAGGCGAGCCGCCGGCTGATGGAGCAGAACATCATAGAGGTCCTGGAGACCAGCGAGGTGGTACATGGCAGCGAGATACAGAGGATAGAACATCATGTTGCGACCCATACCAACGAATTCCTCGAGGTGGACCCCGGGCAATTGAGTGTGCAATGCAAGTCGCTGCTGCTGGAAAACCCGAAGATCGGCGGTATCGTAGGCATCGGTGTACATGCCTCGATCGACGAGGATTCTACCCATTATCTGGTGATCGAAGGGATACTCACTACCCTGCTCAACGTAGTGGGTTCGGTGAAGGCGATCTCCCGCTATACCCAGGATCTGGAATACTACGCCACCCGCGATCCGCTCACCAATCTATATAATCAAAGAGTCTTCTGGGAGCTGCTGGGATACGAAGTGTGTCGGGTCCAGCGACACGGACACAGTTTCGCCATTCTGATCATCGACCTGGATGACTTCAAGTCGATAAATGACAATTACGGCCACAGTGTCGGCGACCGGTTTCTGCAGATGCTGGCCGACCTGTTTTCCAGGGAATTGCGCCAGGGTGACATACTGGCCCGCTATGGTGGGGATGAGTTTGTCGCCCTGCTGCCGGAGATAGAGGACGATCTGCCAGAGCGTGCCGCGGAGCGTATCCGTGCCCGGGTCGAGGCCTTCACGATGGATACCGGCGAGGGCGCTCAGGTGAGCTGCACCGTCTCCATTGGCATAGCCATCTTTCCGGAGCATGCCGACAATGAAAAAGATCTGTTCATGTTTGCCGACAACATGATGTATCGGGCGAAAGGGGAAGGCAAGAACCGCCTGGTACTGCCAAACGATTCAGCGGTCCTCGCCAATCTGCAGGATATTGCCGCAAAGGGCGCCTGGGTGCGAAAGATCATCGATGAAGGACGGGTCGAAGCCTGGTTTCAGCCGATCGCACGGAGTCTGGATGGCAAGATCTGCGCCTTCGAAGTGCTGGCCAGGATTCCCGCCCGGGAACAGGGGATGATGTATGCCTCCCAGTTCATTGATATTGTCGAGCGTCAAGGGCTGATCCGGCGCATGGATACCCAGGTGATGGACAAGGCATTCACGTGCGCGGCCGAGATTGGATACCAGGGACTCCTTTTCGTCAACTTGTCACCGAAGGCGCTGGTTCTGGCCGAATTCTTCGAGGATATTGAGCAGTTGATCGATCGCCACCAGATCGATCCGCGGCAGATCGTCTTCGAATTGACAGAACGGGAAACAGTGAAGAATATTTCTGTGCTGGAACGTTTCGTGCGCAGGCTTACCATGCAGGGGTATCGTTTCGCCATCGACGACTTCGGTTCCGGCTTCTCCTCGTTCCACTACATTCGTCGCTTTCCGGTGGATTTCATCAAGATCGAAGGTGAGTTCGTCGCCGGCATGCCGAATACTTCCCGGGATGCGGCACTGGTGCGCAGCATTTCCGGACTGGCGGCGGATCTGGGCATCCGCACGATTGCCGAATTCGTGGAGAGTGAAGAGGTCATGGCCGAGGTCCGGAAGACGGGCATCGATCTGGTTCAAGGTTACCATCTCGGACGGCCTTCACCACGGCTGTGGAAGGTGGCCTCGGAGTGCGCCATCAAGGATGTCACTGAGCCTTCCTGAGTGACAGTGAACGGTTTTCCTCAGGATCTCTACGACCACCATGCTGTGGCCCCGGTAGAGGGGTCAAGCTGCCGGAGATCGCCTTGTATACCCGACCTGGAAGGCCCCACCTTCGGTTCGAGCATGGCTGCTTCGATGGCCGGGCCTGGCCCCGGAAGCCGCCGAGCCGCGCCTGGACGGGCCGCTGGAACGGGGGCTGCCACACTGAGGAAAGCCCGAAGCCACAGCGCCGCAGACTCAGGCCCCCGGCACCACTTGGCGGATGACCTGTAGCAGTTGGTCGGGCTTGACCGGTTTGACCAGCCAGCCGGTGGCGCCGGCGGCCTTGGCCTCCTGGCGCTTGCTCTGCTGGGATTCCGTGGTCAGCATCAGGATGGGCATGAAGCGCATACCCGGCAACCTGCGTACCTCGCCGATCAGGGTGATGCCGTCCATTCCCGGCATATTGAGGTCGGTGATCAGCAGGTCCGGCTTGTTCCCTTTGAGTCTCTCCAGGGCCTGCGGGCCGCTGGTGGCCTTGTCGACCTCGAACCCGGCCTTCTTCAGGATCCCTTCGAGGCTCATCAGCATAGTGGTGGAGTCGTCTACCAGGAAGATTCGTTTCATGACATGCGACCTTTCGTTCTGGGATTGAGTGTCGGTTCAGGGAACCACTGGCCGTCGATCTCCCCGGCCAGCAGATGGTAGTCCATGGCCCCGGGGCTGCGCGGTGCACACAGGCGCACCGGCCGGCCCTGCTCGAAGGCCTCGGCCAGTCGGATATTGTTGCGGATCCCTCGGAACAGGCGGTGATCTCCGAATTGGCGACGCAACCCGGCGAGTACCCGGCGGTGCAGGTTCAGGCGTCGATCGACCATCACCGGCAACAGCCCGAAGTGGCGCAGCTCCGGGTTGTCCCGGGTGGCG
>JALSRO010000128.1 GCA_026984715.1 Chromatiales bacterium
CGCTCCCCCCCGGCAACAGGGTGAGTTGACCCACACTGAGCACAAACATCTGCACCAGAAACAAGTATGCCCATGAGATCTCTTCTCCGAGAGAGCGGATGATGAAATAGAGAATGCTGTAACGCAGCAGCCAGTGGCCGATACAGAGCAGATAGATAGCCAGCAGGCGCCATCGAGAGAGGCGCAGCATCAACCCCAGTCCCTGACGGAAGCGGATGATCCAGCGTGCTATCCGACGGCGGCGGCGAGGTGCAATCCCGAATCGGTTCAGCAGGCGCCCGCCAGCCAGCATGAAACCACGATAGTGGTGTGCCAGCAGCCAGAGCAGCCCCAATCCACCGACAATCATCCCTCCCAGCATGGATAGCTGCACCCCTACATGAAACTCGTCTCCACCCGAAAGCAGCACGATGGAGAGCAGAACCAGGGCGGGCAGGAAGAACAGCAGATCGAACAGCTGCTCCAGCGCATAGCATGCCGCAGCACGGCTGCTCGCCAGGCCATGGCGGTGCAGCAGGAAGATGTAGGTCAATGCCCCTCCGGTACCTGCGGGTGTGGCGCTCATGGCAAATTCGGACGACATCACCGTCGCCAGTGCCTTGCCGTGCCCCATATGTACCCCCATCCCGCCCAGCACCAGCCGCAGACGCCCGGCATTAAGATTCCAGCCCAGCACCACCATCGCCAGTGCCCCGGCCATCAGCCCCCAGGAGAGCTCCTGAAGGCGGCTCAATCCGTCCCACCCACCATAACTCAGAGGAATCAACAGGCTGGCGAACAGGGCCAGAAGGAATATGTGCCAGAAGCGCATGGAAGAAGCCGACGAGATTAGCAGTTTTGCATGAATTAAAGTTGATTCAGTGAGGGTGCGAAACAACCCTTCATCCTATCAACCCGGCAACAACAGATATCGTATGCAGCCGAGGCCTGTCGTTGAATATCATAGGGTCAGGGGCTTCGGGCAGAGGCACCGGGAAAGAGCAACAGCGCCACACCGGCAGTTGGCCGAAAAAGGAAAGAACGGCCCCATCAAGCGGTACGGAACATTCGGGAGAGCCAGCCTCAAAACTCGAACAGCAGTCCCGCCTGATAGCTGGTCCCTCCAAGCTCGATGTTGGAACCCACCGAAACACTGCTGCGCTCTACCTCCAGAAAAAAATAGCTGTTGTTGACACCGAAACTCTTGTAGAACCCCCAGGCCGTACTTCTGTCGATGCGATCCAGCAGCAGCTGAACCCCGCCACGCACCTCGCCCCCTTCGGCAGCGCCTCGCCGTTTCTCCTGGTCATGGATATTCTGTTCGTAGTAGACCCGCGTCCAGCCTGCACCAACATAGGGAACCAGCCACTGATCCTCGCTGAACACCCCCCGCGCCACGGCAAACAGCTGCAGCGGATAAAGTTGCAAGGTCACGTCACCGCTCACTACATCCTGTTGTGGCGCCAATCCCTTTCCCTTGTCCCTGATGTAAGAGCCCCCCACCCCAACCTCGAACTGGCGCGCCAGCTTCCAGGCAATGGAAGCGCTGAACTGGCCGGTCTTGTCGTCGCCATAGTAAGCCTTCCAGCCATCCTCCGCCGGAAAGAAGCTGCCACCTTTCAGCTCCAGGGACCAACGGGGAGGCAGCTGCTGAAGATGACCAGCCGCCAGACAGCTCCCGGACATCAACATGGTCAGACACAGCAGCAGCCGCGGGAGATACCCTTCCCCTCTTCGCCTGCCAGGCACGATTACTGTTTTCATAGTTCCCCCGAAAGCCGGTTCCGTTTGTTGCGCAAAAGCAAGACGACCATTGTAACCAATACCAAACCGAGCATCACGGCTCCAGCAGCATGGGAAGAGAAGCCATGGAGCGAGAGATCGGCCAGCACTATCAGCGGCAGCAGCGCTGCCCTGACCCCCGGTTTGGCAGCGGGGTGGGAATCGAGCCAGCGTGCAGCTGCGGGGCCATGCCGATAGTACCAGGCAACGAACCACCGCCCTGGCCCGTTGGTGAGCAGATACCGATCCCGGAAATCGCGCAGCAGCTGTACCTGGGGCGCGGAGTAGTAACCCCAGGCTGCGGTCGCTACGAAACACCCCTCATCGGGCAGATCCGGGAATGGGCGCAGCGCCTCGGGATAGGCCGATATTTCGTTGGAGTACGGGCCGTCGCTGACAGGCCCCACTCCTGCCTTGATCCTGCTTCCACTGGTCAAGGCGCTTTCATTCCGGTTCACCGTACTGTCATAGGCGCTCACTGCAAAATAGTATGCCGCCTGCCTGTAGGCGGAGACCGCCACCCTGTAGCTGACATCGTTCTGGAGATCGGAGATTCGGTAGGAGGTGCTGTTCCCCGCATCGACCTCGTGCTCATTTACCGAGATAGTGCCATAGTGAACCTTGTAACCGGAGGCACCGCCTACCGCGCTCCAGGAAAGGGTCAGAGTCCGATTGGAAGGTGCCGCTTCGGCCAGTAGCGGCGCATCCAGATCCACCGATGTGGATGGTGCCAGCCCGGTCAGCTGGTAGCTGGTCACCTTGCCGACATCGATGGGCGAAGGCCCCTCTGCTGCATCCGTTCCGTTGTAGCCCTCATCGACACCGTAGTACAACTTATAACCTGCAGTCAGATAAGAGACATTGGGGGACCACTTCAGAACGAGGGAGTCACTGCCATCCTGTACCACACTCAAGCCGGACACCGGGAACGGGGTGGGATCGGCATAGGAACCGCCGTAGGCTCCCAAATCGGCACGACTACCATCGATGACATCGGTATCGTGGACATCTCCCGCGTCGATACCGAAAGAGGAGAAACGCAGATGAAAATCCCGCTCCGCGACGCTGATAAAACGGAAGTATTCATTCAACAAGGCGTTGTCACCGACCGGGCCATTCTCCTCATTGTCGAGAAAACCGTTGTAACCGATGTTTGCCGTCAACGTTGCGGGGATGATAGCAGTACCATTGTCGTAGAACAGGTTGTTACGGATCTCGACACCATCGTGGGAACGGTCGATGGCGACACCGTTGTCATAGAAGGTGTTGTTGACAATATCCACGGCGGCGGTGTCGAGCACCTTCACCGCAGTCCCATCCCTCCCAATATAGAAGACGTTGCCACCGATTACGATATCGGCGCTGCCCGACACCCTCACTGCCGTACCCGCATTGAGGAAGGTGAAGTTACTGATACGTGCACCAGTCGCACTCTCAACACTGACGAGCGTCGTACCGCCATCCCCTTCCAGGAAGGTGCGTGCCGTCTCGCGACCGCGCAGCACTATACCACTGCGCAGAGAGAGCGTTTCACGCCAGTTTCCCGGCTCCACCACCACCGTATCACCCGGCTGACTGGCATCTATGGCCGACTGGATGGTGCTGAAGTCACCAGGGACGTTATGCTCGGCCGCAAGAGATACGCCACCCCACAGCACCATGGCAGGCACAGAGAGCACACTCAGAATCCGCCCATATCGGGATGACGGCCTGCCCCTTTCATTTTGCATCATAGATAGAGTCTTCCAACAAAGGCCGCCTCCCTGCTCGCCAGACACGGCTCTCCACTCCCGTATTCGCAACTATTCAACCCGGCAACAATATATATCGGATTCAGCCCTGGCGCTCCGGTTCGCAGCAAGGCAACCCTTCGCCACTGTAGCCACTCTATAGCAAGATGGGACGATGCAGCCTGCAGGCCACTCGTTGATTATCACAGAGTCAGGGGCTTCACCGGCTCTGCCTTCCAGTACGCTCCAAGTGCCTCGAGTGCAATGGATGCATCAGAGCAACCCTGGCAAAGGAGCGACTCTCACCTGCGCGCTGTACCTTGTTCCAGCCCCCTCCGAAGCCCTGAATGCGGCATGTATTCATGCATTGTTGCCGGGTTAATAGAGATC
>JALSRO010000129.1 GCA_026984715.1 Chromatiales bacterium
CGCTGGATTCCAGCAGATGGCTGGCGAAGGAGTGACGTAACAAGTGGGGATGGAGCCGCCCGGACAGTCCCTGCCGAAGCCCCCAGTACTGCAGGCGTTTCTCTACCGCCCGGCGCCCCAATCGCCGCCCCCGCCTGCCGACGAAGACCGCCGTCTCGTCTGCCGGCGCACACTGCGCTCGCAGTGGCAACCAGTTGCGGATCGCCCCCCGGGCAGCTCGTCCCACTGGCACGACGCGGGTTTTGTCCCCTTTGCCGGTAACCCGTACCAACCCTTCATCCAGATCCAGATCGGCCAGGTCGAGGCTGGTCAGTTCCGCAAGCCGCAGACCGGAAGAGTAGAGCAGCTCCATCATGGCCAGATCTCTTACTGCCAACGGTTCGCTATCTCGGATTTCGAGTAACCGCGCCATCTGATCCGTATCCAGTGTATCCGGAAGTTTCCGCTCCGATTTCGGGGCACTCACCTCCGCGGCCGGGTTGAAATCCACCCTGTTTTCACGCAGCAGAAAACGGAAAAAACTTCGCAGGGATGAGAGTTCCCGGGCGATGGTCCGGGCACTGACCCCGCTGCGGTGACGACTGCTGGCATAGGCCCGAACACCGTGCACGTCCAGTGACCGCCACTCCGAAATCCCGCGCTCGTCACAGAAGGCCTTGATACGTTTCAGATCGCGGCGATAGCTCTCCTGCGTATGGGAAGAGCAACGGCGCTCGGTATGCAGATAGACGAGAAAGGAGTCAATATATTTCATGGGAGAGATGAATCCTCATCACTCCGGTAGCTATTTCGCCCAGCGAGCGCAGAAAAAGCGCCCCGGCCTTGTGGTGAAACCGTTCCGGATCATAGCTCCCCAGGGAGAGTACCCCCAGCGGCTGCACTCTGTCGCCAAGGGGGATCAAGGCAGCGGAAGCGATATCCATGGACTCGATATCGAACAGCTCCTCCAGCAGCTCCTGGGACAGTTGACCACGCAGCGGCTCGGCCGCGCTGAAAACCTTTTCAAAACGGCGTACATGCAGTTCGTCCGCGCCCATGAACTCCACCCCTTCGTGGCCCAGTGGTGGAGAACAGAACAGACGAATGGAGACGGCATCGGCGTTGAACCGCTCCAGCAGATGGGATTTGAGCGTCAGAAACAGCTGCCCGAGATCGGGCGACTCGAGCAGCGCAAGGGTGAGCTTATGCAGGCGCTGACTGAGCTCCTCATTATATTGGGCATTGTGGATCAGTACGCCCAGTTTGTTCTTGAGCTGCTGGCGCTGTTCCCGCAACACCTTGACCTGGCGCTCGATGAGAGAGACCGCACCTCCGGTATCATGAGGCATGCGCAACTCGGCAAGCAACTCCTGGTGCCGCTCGAAAAAATCGGCATGGTGACGGAGGTAATCGGCCACCAGCTTCTCATCCAGCTCTTCACCCAGGGGTTTTCCAACTCCTGTTTTCATAACACTATCCGCCCTTCGAACACTTTTTCAGCAGGACCCTTCATCATCACGGGGCTGCCCTCCCCTTTCCAGCAGACATGAAGCCGCCCGCCAGGAAGCTCGACTGCCACTTTACCATTGATCAATCCCCGCTGGCGAGCCACGACCATGGCTGCACACGCTCCACTACCACATGCCAGTGTCTCACCGGCGCCACGCTCGAACACTCGCAGGCGAAGAAGATCCCGGCTCACCACTTGCAGAAACCCTACGTTGACTCTGTTGGGGAAACGGGGATGAGACTCGATCACGGCACCCAGCCTGGCAACCGGGGCCGTATCGATATCCTCCACCTGCAATACAGCGTGTGGATTACCCATGGAGACCGCGCCGATTGTAACCGGGGTTCCGTCTGCATCGAGCACATACTCGGCAGCCCGTTCCCCGGCCATGAAGGGGATCTGCCCCGGCTCGAAGCGGGGAACCCCCATATCTACCACCACTTGACCATCCGGCTCCAGACGGAGGGTGATGACACCGCCGCGCGTCTCCACCCGGAGCTCACTCTTTTCCGTGAGGCCCTGTTCACGTACGAATCGGGCGAAGCAGCGGGCGCCGTTACCGCACTGCTCCACCTCGTCACCATCGGCATTGAAGATCCGGTAGCGAAAATCGACGCCGCTCCGGGTCGGCGACTCTACCAGAAGCAGCTGGTCGCAGCCGATTCCGAAATGGCGATCGGCTATCGTGCGCACCTGCTCCGGACTCAACCGGACCTCTTGGTGGATGGCATCGACCACCACAAAATCGTTTCCCAAACCGTGCATTTTGCTGAATTCAATCCGCATGCGAAAAGCTTAACGGGAAAGAGTGCAGTTGACCAGCACCGTGATGCTCAACCAGCCACACTTTTTCAAACAGCAGATAGGAGCTGCTGCGGGAGTCGTTCCACGCCTGCCGGATCAGATCCCGCCCTTTTTCTGCCAAGCCCTCATCCAGCATGGTGCGGAAAAATTTCTCGTAAAAGTAGTCGGGCTCGACACGAATCTGCAGGTGCAGCCGATATGCACCCTCCACCACCTTTTGTACATAGACGAAGCTGCTGCTTGCACCGGGAGCGATGCGGCTGTCGAAGATCTCTTCACTCAGATCCAGAGTGACTTCACGACCGATTGTCATCTCCTGCCGAGTCGCCGGAATAGCCACTCCCCCGGCATCGGCCTGAACACCACTGACAACGACTCTCGGCGTCACATAGGTGGGAAAGTAGTGGCCGGTACCGCTGTTGGTAATGGTCAGACGCGCCTGAAACAGCTCACCGACAGCAGGGTTTCGACGGGAGGTCTCCACCACTATGGTCACACCTCGGCGGGTCGTCTCCGCATCGTGGATTCCACGCCACAGATGGCGGCGATCCGGCATGTGGCACCCCTGACACTGGACACCCCGGGCAGGATAGCCGCTCTCCCGCCACTCTTGCCAGGTGTTTTCGATCAATTTTCCATTCAGGGCATACCCATCCGGTTCGAACTGATGGCACCCCTTGCAGAAGTCGGAACTCCCAAATGCACCCTGCGCAACGAAGCCGGCGTGCGGCAACCCCTCATCGACTTTCCCGGTCACCTCCTGTGTCTCCCTTCGTGGCGGACCAAAACGGCGATGCTGCCTCACATGACAGGCTGCACAGGTCACCCCGTGTCGCTGCAGGTCGGGATCGAAAGCGGAGTTGGCGACCCACTCCCGTTCACCACTCTGTGCCGTCTGCAACAGAACCGGCTGCTGTTCGGAGAGCGGAGCATGACACGACCAGCACAGCCGCGCGGTGGCCGGATCACCCTTCTCCATCACCACGGTCTGACCGACCACCCCCGGGCCCATCGCCCTGCTGTGCAGTGACCCCTGCCAGTCTTGGTACTGCCGGACATGACACGAGCCGCAGGACTCCGGCAGCAGGGAGGACTCCAGAGG
>JALSRO010000130.1 GCA_026984715.1 Chromatiales bacterium
TGCACTGGAGCGACCTCGACGAGGGAATGACCCTTGCCTGCGCACTGCGCCTTGTTCCGGCGCCTGCCCGAAGCCCTGAATGCGACATATATTGTTGCCGGGTTAATAAAAAGCCCCCTCCGGGGACTACTCCCCCCCCTTCCCTGCCAGCTCTTTGTGATCGATTCCCAGGGTGCGCAGTTTGCGGTAGAGATGGGTGCGTTCGATACCAGCGATGCGGGCGACCTTGCCCACGTTTCCTCCCATCTTGCGCAACTGATGCTCCAGATAGGCCCGTTCGAAGCGCTCCCGAGCCTCTCGCAACGGCAGGTCGAATTCAGGCTGGTAGGCAGCCGCCATTCCGGAGTGCCGAAACGCCCCGGCCCCCAGCACCGCTTCTACCTCCTCCCGATCGATATCGTCGCCATTACCCATGATCAGCAGACGCTGTACCAAGTTGGTCAACTCACGTACATTTCCCGGCCAGGGATAGTTTCTCAGATGATTCTGTGCCGCTACGGTGAAACTCCGATAGGGAAGGTTCTCGCGCGTGGCGAAAAAGTCGGCATAGAAGGCCAGCAGCTCCGGGATATCCTCACAGTGATCGCGCAGCGGAGGAATATAGAGCGGCAGCTCGTTGAGCTTGTAATAGAGATCCTGACGAAAACTGCCGCTGCTGGCCAGCGCTTCGAGGTCGTGATGGGTTGCCGCAATCACTCTGACATCGGTACGCACCGCCTCCAGTCCATTGACCCGGTGGAAACGGCGGTTTTGCAACGCACTGTAGAGGCGCGCCTGAATGGAAGCATCCATCTCGGCGACATCTTCCAGAAACAGAGTACCCCCGTTGGCCTGCTCCAGACGCCCGAAACGCACCTGGTCATTGCGCTCACTGCCAAACAGCTCTTCATTGGCATCCTCCTCCGCGAAAGAGGCCATGTTCACCTCGATAAAGGGCGCCTTGCTTCGGGAACTCAGCTCGTGCAGATAGCGCGCGAAAAGGCGTTTGCCGCTACCTGGCTCTCCGGTGAGCAGAACACCACTGTCATGTTTGGCGAACCGGGCAATACTCTCCCGCAGCTGGTGCATCAGAGCACTCTTGCCGATCGGCTCCACCCGGTGGTGAGAATAGCGCCGCAGGTCGATATTCTCTTTACGCAGCTTGTCGGTATGCAGCGTATTCTCCACCGTCAACAACAGCTTCGCCAGCGATAGCGGCTTCTCGATGAAATCGTAGGCACCCAAGCGGGTTGCCTCGATAGCGGTCTCCACGGTGGCGTGACCGGACATGATGATTACGGGCATATCCAGTCCGTTCCCATCCGACCACTCCTTGAGCAGAGTGATACCGTCCACGTCCGGCATCCAGATATCCAGAAGCACCAGATCCGGGCGGCGCAATCGTCGCGCCCGCCTGGCCTGCTCGGCATTCTCCGCTACCGAGACCTCATAACCCTCGTCTTCCAGTATCTCCTGAACCAGATGACGAATTTCCGGTTCATCATCCACAACTAGTATGTACGGCGTACTCATGCCCGTTTCTCCCTTATTTCGGCAGGAACCGCAGGTTGACTCGTAACAGATGCCAGCGGCAGACGAACCACGAAACAGGCTCCACCGGCCGGCAGATTTTCTGCCCATATCAATCCATTGTGCTCCTCCACGATCTTCTTCACTACAGCAAGCCCCAAACCGGTTCCCTTTGGTTTGGTCGTTATATAAGGTTCAAAAAGGTGAGCCATAACATCACCCGGAATGCCCGGCCCGTTATCTTCGACACGCAACTCCATGAAACGGCTGTCATGTTCATCCCTCCAGCAGGTACGGATAGTTATGATGACATCGCCGTTTTCCGCACCGGTTTCCATGGCATTCTTGATGAGGTTGTTCAACAGCTGGCGCATCCGCCCCGAATCCGCTTCCACCGCCGGAATGTCCGGCTGCAGTTCCCGCACGAGGCGCAGAGCGCCATCTTCCCCTTGGTAGAGATCCGCCACTTCGGAAACCAGCTGGTTCAGGTCGAGTGGCCGCAGATGGAGTTCCGGAGTGCGCGCATAGTCGGAAAATGCCTTGACCATCTCTTTCAACGCCTCCACCTGCTGCACGATAGTGTGGGTGGAGCGATCCAACAGACTGGCATCTTCAGGCGGCATGGTCGCCAGGTACTTACGCCGCAACCGCTCGGCCGAAAGCTGGATGGGGGTGAGCGGATTCTTTATCTCGTGGGCCAGGCGCCGCGCCACCTCGCTCCAGGCGGCATCCCGCTGCGACTTGATCTGACTGGTAATATCATCGAAGACAACCACATGATCGTGCATCATGTCGCTCATACGGCGCAGCACGGTGGCACGGCACAAGAGAACCTGCCTGCCTGCGGCGCCGAACAGGACCACCTCCTCGCGCCACTCACTGTCTCCCTGCGCCTTCAGATGGGGGAGTAGCGCCGCCGCAAGAGGCTTCAGATGAGGGAAGTCCCGCGCGATGGAGCCTATTGCACGGCCGGTCAACTGCTGAAGCGGAACCCCCAGAATGGCCGCGGCGGCAGGATTGGCCGTATGCAGTACACCATCGGCACCCAACGTGAACACCCCCGAAGAGAGCCGCTTGAGGATAGCCTCCAAGTAGGCCCGCTGGGTCTCGATGTGCTGCTGATTGTGCTGTGCCTCGTCACGCGCCTGGGCAAGACGCTGGGTCATCTCGTTGAAAGAGCGCGCCAGATGACCGAACTCATCGTGACTGCGTACCGGCAGACGGCGAGCATAGTCACCGGCAGCCACTGCACGGGTTCCCTTGACCAGATCACGGATGGGCGCAACCAGCCGGTGGGCATACATGAACGCCGCCCATACCGCAGTCAGAATGGTGAGCAACAGCACCAGCGACAGGGTAAGCGTAAAGCTGTACTTCAACGGTTCGCGCAGGTAGGTCAGTTCCGTATATTTGGTATAGGCCTGCTGCACACTGCCGGCCAGCGTGCTCATACGTGGCGGCACCGCATAGAGGGCCTGCAGAAAGCGAACCTTCTGCGATGCCAGGGAGACCGGAAGCCTGACCGCTACCCGCACCCGGGTACGATTGTCTTCGAAAGGCTCGAGTCCGACATAGGAGCGCCCGCTGCGAAGCTGAACCAGAATCGCTTCGTTCGGAGGGGTGGGAGCAAGCCGATCCAGCTCCTTCAGGCTGACGGCGACAGCCCTGCCATTGGGGGTGAACAGAGCGAGCTCCTCGGCGCCACTGCGCTGGCGCAGTTCATTCAACAGCAGTGTCAGCGAGCGATTCTCGCCATGTACCAGCTCGTCGGCCAGCTGCTCGGTAGCATGCAACAGCTCGCGCATACGCACGTTCAACGACGCCCGGCTCAGCTCCAGACTGTTCTGCAACGCCTCCTCTACCGTGGCATCGAACCAGCTGTCGACACCACGGTGGATGAACTCCAGGGAAAAATAGTACATCACCGAAACCGGGGTAATGGAGAGCACGATGAACAGCAGCACCAGCCGCAGCTTCATGCGTGAACCTGCCGCGTGGCGGCGGTACTGGGAGATCAACTGCTGCAGCTGATACAGGATCAGTGCGGAGAGAACCACCAGCGTGACTACATTGACGATCAGCAGCGAGCTGTAGTACTGACTGAACAGACTGGAGTTCCTTGCGGCCCCGATCATCAGGTAGAGTGACGCAAGCAGCAACACTACCAGAAGGATCAGCAGGCGCGGGCCGGTGACGACCCGGATCGTCCTGCGCAACAGATGAATCACAGCTGCGGTGTCCATGTGTACCACTCGCTGGTGAGACGCCACCGGGAGGAGAGATAGGCCAGCAGGCGCAATGGCGCCGGCAGGGACTCGATGTCCAGTGCGACGCGCATGCGTGCG
>JALSRO010000131.1 GCA_026984715.1 Chromatiales bacterium
CATGCCGGACAGATTCTCGACTCCATCCCGGATGGGGTACTGGACGATTCGCAGCGAACACGCAAGCGGCTGCTGGGGGCCTACATTGCTATTCTGCAACACCAGCCCCGTCAGGCACTACAGCTGCTCGAAGCACCCCTTCCCCCGCAGACATCCCGGGCACGGAAAGCGGACTATCACCGTCTGCGGGCCACCGCTTTCCGCATGGAGGGGAAATATCTGCACAGTGCTCGCGAACGGGTAGCGCTGGAGCCTCTGCTGACGACACGCAGCGCTGTCGAGAAGAATCACGAGGTCATCTGGCAGACGCTCTCCCAGACCAGCAAACAGGCGCTCGCCCAGGTAAGAACCCTGCCGCCACCTCACATCCTGAGTGGCTGGATCGAGCTCATGCGCATCTCCAAAGGCGCGCGCCACAACTCACAGCAGATGCGCAACCAGCTGGCGCAGTGGCAGGCGGATTTCCCCGGCCACCCTGCGGCCGGTTCCATACTGAGTGCTCTCTATGAGCAGAGCGAACGCATCACGGTTCTGCATCCGGAGCATATTGCGCTGTTGCTCCCCCTGAGCGGAAACCTGAAGCCGGCCGGAGAGGCGATCCGCAACGGCTTTGTCTCCGCCTACTACACTCGCGAGCAGCGGAACGAAAACCGCCAGCAGATTCGCATCTATGATGTGAACAACGACCCCGACATCCGTCTATTGTACCAACAGGCCGTTGCGGACGGCTGCGATCTGGTGGTTGGACCATTGGACAAGAGCCATCTCGCACTGCTTGCCGAATCGGGCACACTCTCCGTCCCCACCCTGGCGCTGAACTATCTGGATTCCGACGCAACTCTACTCTCCGACAATCTGTTCCAATTCGGCCTGTCACCTGAGGATGAGGCCAGAGAGGCGGCAAAACGCATCTGGGCCGACGGTCACAGCCGGGTTGGCATCGTCTATCCGGAGACCCCCTGGGGAGAGCGGGTCGCAAGGGCCTTTGTCTCCGAATGGGAGAAAAACGGCAGCCGGGTGGTGGCCAGCGCATCCTACGACAACGAGGGTCACGACTTCTCCACCCCCATTGCACGACTGCTCAAGATGGCCGAGAGCAGCGCAACGACCGCCGGCAGGGAGCAACCTCCACCTCCCTCCAAACAGAAGGAGAGAGATTCAGAGACGAAGGCGCCCGTCGGCATCGATGCCGTATTCATGCCCGGCTTTCCGCGCCAGCTGCGCCAGCTGCGCCCCCAACTCCGCTTCCACGACGCCGGGGAACTCCCTGTGTACGCCACCTCACAGGCCTTCACAGGGAAACAGAATCGCCAGATGGATAGCGATCTCAACGATATCATCTTTTGTGATATGCCTTGGATCCTGAATACAGACAGCGGCAACCGGGAACTGCGGCAGACTATCATGAAGGAGTTTGCAATAGCCCCCGACTCCCAGCTCAATCGCCTCTACGCCCTGGGAGTGGATGCCTACAGCGTGATTCCGGCGCTGGCTTCCCTGCAGAGCCAGTCATACGAACGCTACAACGGAGAGACCGGTACGCTGATGATGGACGATAAGGGACGTATCCACCGCCAACTCTCCTGGGCTGTTTTCGAGGGTGGTATCCCTCACCTGCTGCCGCTCGCTGCCACCCCGCCGGAATGAATCCGACCAACCGGCAACGGGGTGGAGAGGCTGAGAAGCACGCATGCAGCTACCTGCAGTCCCGGGGACTATTACTGTATGACCGAAACTACCTCTGCCGTGGCGGAGAGATCGATCTGGTCATGGGTGACGGTGATACCCTGGTGTTCGTCGAGGTTCGCATGCGTCGCTCCAGCAGATATGGCAGTGCCGCGGAGACGATTGGCCCGCGCAAACAGGCGCGCATCATCAACGCAGCCTCCCACTATCTACAGACACACCCGTGCCAGGCCCGCCGTCCGGCACGTTTCGACGTAATTTTGCTGCAGTCGGGGCAGGCCATCGAGTGGATCAAGGATGCATTCCGGATCTGAGAGCTCCTCTGCGCCCCTTCCGCAACCGTTCCTGGAGCAACTCGGGGCGATCATCCCTGCGGAAAACCTGCTGACCGCCCCGGCCGATGTCTGGGTGTATGGCTATGACAACAGCCGCCGCCATACCCCACCGGCCGCCGTGGTGCTACCCACCAATCACCAGCAGGTAGTGGAGGTGGTGCGTCTCTGCAACCGCTTTTCCGTCCCTATCACCCCCAGAGGAAGGGCAACAGGAACTCCAGGTGGAGCCGTTCCGGTGCAACAGGGGGTGGTGCTCTCGTGCGAACGTATGAACCGGATTCTGCATACCGCTCCGGACGACCGCTATCTGGTAACAGAAGCCGGTGCCATCAATGTCACCATTCAGAAGTGCGCTGCCGGGATGGGGTTTTTCTGGGCACCGGATCCCACCAGTGCCGCCTTCTGTACCATAGGTGGAAACCTGGCCTACAACTCCGCAGGTCCGCGGGCAGTGAAGTACGGAACACCCAGGGAAAACGTCCTTGGCCTGCGCGCGGTTACAGGAGCGGGCGACGAGATCCATACCGGGGTCTGCACCAGCAAGGGGGTGGTGGGATATGACCTGACGCGCCTCATCATCGGCTCCGAGGGGACGCTGGCCATTATTACCGAAGCCACCCTGAAACTGCTCCCCCTCCCTCCGGCAAAACGCACCCTACGGGTCATCTATAAGGAGATCCAGGCTGCCGCAGCGGCGGTATCACGGATCATGGCGCAACCAGTGACACCCTCCGTTCTGGAGTTCATCGACGCCAATGCCATCGACATGATCCGCACCCACAGTGATAGCGACATTCCCGCCGGAGCCGGCGCATTGCTGATGATCGAGGCAGACGGCCTCGAATCCGAGGTAGATGCAGCCATTCAAACCATCTCCAAGGCCGCCAGGGGTACCGGGATGGTCGAGCTCAGGACAGCTACCAGCCAGGAGGAGATCGATGCACTCTGGTCCATGCGTAAGGCGCTATCCCCCGCACTGCGCACCGTTGCACCCAAAAAGATAAACGAGGACGTAGTGGTACCGGTGTCGCAAATGGCAAAGCTGATCACAGGCCTGGATGGGTTGGCGCGCAAACACGATATCACCATAATAAACTTCGGGCATGCAGGGAATGGAAACATCCATGTCAATCTGCTCATCGACCCCGATGATCCGAGACAACTGTCACGTGCCGAGCAGTGTCTTGATGAGCTGTTCACCCTGGTTCTCGACCTGAAAGGCACGCTATCGGGTGAACACGGTATCGGTATCGAGAAGCGGGAGTTCGTGGGCAGGGAGATCGAACCGGCAACCCTTGCCCTGATGCGACAGATAAAGGCACAGTTCGACCCAAAAGGGATCCTCAATCCGGGCAAACTGTTTCCTCAGGAATAGAGAGGGCAGCGCAGCCTTTGTTAGGCGACCGAAGTCGAAATAGAATTGGGCCCTTCACCAAATCGAGTGAGTCACACCAGGCCACAACGCAGCGGCACTGTTCTTGACAGGGGGAGCGGAAGCAACACAATGGTCGGCAAGAGGGGATTGCGGCAGTGCGGATTGTGCTGCACACCGCGATCCGAGGCCGAACCTCGTCCCACCACAAGAGTGTCCCAATCCCCTCTTGCAGACAGGTATCCTGCCCCCACGCCCCTTGTCAAGGGTGGCCCGAGCTCACCCATGCGATTTGATAAAGAGCCACCGCGGCTCTTCCCCAAATCAGGTGGGTAAGTTATTAACCCGGCAACAATATATGTCGCATTCAGGGCTCCAGGCAGGCGCCGGAACAAGGCGCAGTGGGCAGGCAAGGGTCGTTCCCTTGCCAAGCACTGGA
>JALSRO010000132.1 GCA_026984715.1 Chromatiales bacterium
ATGTTCGATACGCAGCACCAGCGCCACCGCTACACAGGTGACCACGATACTGCTGCCACCGTAACTCATCAGTGGCAGGGTGAGTCCCTTGGTTGGCAAAATTCCCATGTTGACGCCGATATTGATAAACACCTGCAGGCCGATCCCCAGAGCCACACCGTAAGCCAGATAGGCAGCAAAGGGGCGATCGTCGAGCCACGCCACCCGGCCTATCTGCAACGCCCTCCAGACAAGCAGGGTAAACAGTACGATAATGACGATCACCGCCACCAGACCCAGCTCCTCCGCCATCACTGCAAACAGAAAGTCGGTATGGGCCTCCGGAAGATAGAACAGCTTCTGGATACTCCCCCCCAGACCGACTCCAAACCACTCTCCGCGACCGAAGGCGATCAACGCCTGCGTCAGCTGGAAACCGCTGTCCCAGGGATCCACCCACGGATTCAGAAAGGTGGTCATACGCGCCATCCGGTACGGCGCGGAAAGCGCCAGCAAGGCGGCTAGGGCAACCACGACCAGCACCAGTACACCAAACAGCCACCAGCGCACCCCGGCCAGGAAAAGCACTCCCAGGACGGTTACCGTAAGTACCGCCGCGGCACCGAAATCGGGCTCCAGCAGCAGCAGCAGGCAGGCAACCGCCAGCAGTGCCATGGGTTTCAGGAAACCGCTCACGCTTTCGCGCACCTCCACCTCATGGCGCTGGATATAGCCGGCGAGATAGATCACCATGAACAGCTTGAAGAATTCAGACACCTGCAGATTGAGCAGCCCCAACGATATCCAGCGGGTGCTTCCGTTGACCTGGCGGCCAACCAACAGCACCAGCACAAGGAACAGAAAGCCAACCAGCAGCAGAACGGGGCCGAGACGCTCCCAGACATGCAGCGGAACCTGCAGGACCAGCCACGCCGCTGCCAACCCGACCGCCACGAAAACCCCCTGGCGGATCAGATAGTGGAACGGCGCCCCGAAATTCCGGTCAGCGATCCCCACCGAAGAGGAGCCGACCATTACCAGCCCCACCCCCAGCAGCGCCAGCGCCAGGGTCATCAAAAACAGGTCATAGCGGGGTTGAGGCCGTTGCCGCAACTTGCGGCCCGCAACCGGCATGCCTCGAGAAGGGGGGCGGGAAACCGTCACGGCCATCACCAGGACTCCCGCTCAATCAGACGGTTCACAGCCGCAACGAAGGCCTGGCCCCGCTGCTCGAAACCGGTGTACATATCGAAGCTGGCGCATGCGGGCGACAACAGCACGTTGTCACCCGGCTCCGCCCAACGCTGTGCCAGTGCCACCGCCTCATCCATATCGGCCGCGTGTTCCACAGGAGCCATCCCATCCAGCACCCGGGCCAGTAGCGAAGCGTCCCGCCCCATCAACACCACGGCTCGCGCCTTGGCGGCGATGGTCTGGCACAAGATGGAGAAATCTGCTCCCTTTCCCTCCCCTCCGGCTATCAGCACTACCGGACTCTCCATTCCGTCGAGTGCAGCCAGGGTTGCGCCCACGTTGGTGGCCTTGGAGTCGTTGTACCAGTTCACACCATCGATCTCGGCGACCCACTCGGTACGATGCGCCAACCCCCGGAAGCTGCGCAGCGCCTCGATCATCGCGGCAACCGGCAGCCCCATCGACTCACCGAGTGCCAACGCGGCAAGTGCGTTGGCTTGGTTGTGCCTGCCCGGAATACGCAGCTCCCCAACCGGCAGAATCAACTCTTCACCCCGTGCCAACCACTGTTCGCCAGCAGAACTGCGTAACCCGTAATCCGTTCCGCGGGGGATGGTCGTGGCGAAATGCACCACCTTGCGGCCTGCCGGAAGCAGCGCCATCACGCGCGAATCGTCACCGTTCACCACCACCAATCCATCCCCGCGAAAGACACGCCGTTTGGCCGCGCTGTACTCATCCAGCGAAGCGTACCGGTCCTGATGATCGGCGCTGATATTGAGCAGCACGGCGGCATGGGCGTTGAGACTGGAGGTGGTCTCCAGCTGGAAGCTGGAGAGCTCCAGCACATAGAAGTCCGGCACCTCCCCCTGCAACAGATCCAATGCCGGGATACCGAGATTACCCCCCAGACGAACCGTTCTGCCGGCCTGGCGGGCCATCTCACCCACCAGCTCGGTAACAGTGCTCTTGCCATTGGAGCCGGTGATAGCGATAACCGGGGCTGTGGCGTGTTGGGCAAACAGCTCTATGTCCCCCAGTGCCGGCACCCCGGATTCGACAGCAGTCTGAATGGCCGGCTCGGCGAGTGCGACTCCCGGGCTGACTATCAACCGCTCCGCTTGCCCCAGCAGCAGCGGGTCGAACCCTCCGGTGACCACTTCCACCTCAGGAAGCTCCTCCTGAAGTTGCCGCAGAAACGGGGGATGGGGGCGGCTGTCGACGACGGTCACATCTTCTCCCCGCCGAACCAGGAAACGGGCGCATGAGAGCCCGGTCTTGCCGAGACCCACCACCACACTGCCCCTTCGGGGGCGTGGCTGGTGCCGATATTTCAATGTCGTTCCGCTCATCGTATCTTCAGGCTGGCCAAACCAATCAGTACCAGGATGATGGTGATGATCCAGAACCGCACGATGACACGCGGCTCCGGCCACCCCTTGAGTTCGAAGTGGTGATGTAACGGCGCCATGCGGAAGATGCGTCGGCCGGTCAGTTTGAACGAGGCCACCTGCAGGATCACCGAGATGGTCTCCATGACAAACACCCCTCCCATAATCATCAACACGAGCTCCTGGCGCACCAGCACCGCGATCACCCCAAGTGCGGCACCCAGCGCCAGCGCACCGACATCACCCATGAATACCTGGGCCGGATAGGTGTTGAACCAGAGGAAACCCAGCCCCGCCCCCATCAAGGAGCCGCACAGCACCACGATCTCACCCACCCCCGGTACGAAGGGAATGCCGAGATAGCGGGCAAACACGGCGTTACCTGCCAGATAGGCAAATATGCCGAGCCCTCCGGCCACCATCACCGAGGGGAGGATCGCCAATCCGTCCAGCCCGTCGGTGAGATTGACGGAGTTGCTCGCTCCAACGATAACGAGATAGGTGAGCAGCACGTATCCAAATCCGAGATCGATCACCACATCCTTGACAAACGGGACGATCAGCTGGGTCTCTACCGGATTGGTAGCGCTGTAGTAGAGAAACAGCGCCGCAGCGATCCCGACCACCGATTGCCAGAGATATTTGTAGCGCGCGATGAGACCCCGCGGATCCCGCATGACCAGCTTCTTGTAATCATCGACAAAACCGATGATGCCGAACGCGAATGTCACCAGCAGGGCAACCCAAACATAGCGGTTTCCGAGATCCGACCAGAGCAGGGTACTGATGCCGATGGCCACCAGGATCAGGGCGCCGCCCATAGTGGGCGTTCCGGCCTTGCTGAGATGACTTTCCGGCCCATCGTCACGCACCGTCTGGCCAATCTGGTAGTGACTCAGGCGGCGAATCATGGCGGGCCCTACCAAAAACGAGATGATCAACGCTGTCAGCACTCCCAGGATGGCCCGCAGTGTCAGGTACTGAAACACATTGAATCCGCTGTGAAAGCGTGTCAGGTATTCAGTCAGGTAGAGCAGCATTCAGCACCCATCCCCTGTCTCGCTCAGAGCCACCACCACTTTCTCCATCTGCATGGAGCGCGAACCCTTGATCAGAACGGTCATCTCCCCTGCCAACTCTCTCCGAAGGGTGGCAATCAGCTGCTCCCGACTGGAAAAGTGGTAGCCACCCTCACCGAATGCCGCAACGGCGGCACTGCTGAGTTCACCCGTCGCATATAGCCGGTCCACCCCTTCACTGCGCGCCAGCTCCCCTATCCGGGAGTGCAACCGGAATGCTTCACTGCCCAGCTCACCCATGTCCCCCAATACCAGACAGCGGGTACCCGGCGCCTCTGCCAGCACCTTCAGTGCCGCCCCGAGGGAGTCGGGATTGGCGTTGTAACTGTCGTCTATCAACTGCACTCCGGCGATACCCCGTTTGCGCTGCATCCGTCCCGGTACAGGCTCGATCCCCTCCAGTCCGGCCCGGACGGCATCCAGCTCTATTCCCATCGCGAGCGCGGCTGCTGTTGCCGCCAGCGCATTCATGACGTTGTGGCGGCCCGCGAGTGGCAGCTCCAGTTCACAGTCACCCAGGGGAGTCTTCAGCAACAGTCCGGTGGCCCCGGAGCCGCCGCTCCACTCACCGCTTACGTCGGAAGGCCGTTCCAGCCCGAAGCTCATGACGCTCCTGGTCCGGTTCATCTTCCGCCACAGTGAGGCATAAGAGTCATCTGCATTGATCACGGCCCACCCTGCACTACCCAGCCCTTCCAAAATCTCTCCCTTGGCCCGTGCCACCCCTTCCAGGGAGCCGAACCCCTCCAGATGGGCGGCGCCGGCGTTGGTGATCACGGCGACGTCCGGCCGGACAAGCCCGGTCAACCAGGCTATCTCACCGGGGTGATTGGCCCCCAACTCGACGACTGCAGCCCGGTGATGCTCCCCCAGGCGTAACAGGGTGAGCGGCACGCCAATATCGTTGTTGAGGTTGCCACGGGTCGCCAGTACAGCTCCCCGACGGGCAAGAATCGACGCCAGCATCTCCTTGACGGTGGTCTTTCCGTTGCTGCCGGTCACCGCAACCAGAGGGATAGGGAAACGGCTGCGCCAGACCGCAGCAAGCCTCCCAAGCCCCTTGCGGGTATCATCCACCTCAAGCATCGGCAGGGGGAGTTGCATCTGCCGATCGACCATTACCGCACCGGCCCCTTTTGAAAGCACCTGCCCGATGAAGTCGTGACCGTCGAAACTGGGGCCGCGCAGCGCAATGAACAGCTCCCCCGACCGCAGGGTTCGGCTGTCGGTACCGACGCCTCGGAAAGGAGCGTCGTCGCCGTGAAAACGGGCACCGATCTGCTCCGCCAGGGAGGCCAGGGTGAGCGTATCAACCATGCTTCTCCCTCCTCTCTCCGACCACTCTCCGCACCACATCACGATCGCTGAAGGGACGCCTCACCCCCCCCAGCTGCTGGAACGACTCGTGCCCCTTTCCGGCGATCAGAATGACATCTTCTGCATCCGCCTGATGGATTACACGTTCAATGGCGGCCGCACGGTCGTGACACACGGCTGCCGCATCCGGCTGCCGCATCCCCTTCAGGATGTCGGCAACAATCTGTTCCGGCTCTTCACCGCGCGGATTGTCGTCGGTGATCATCACCCGGTCGGCAAACCGCTCGGCGATGGCGCCCATCAGAGGCCGTTTTCCCTTGTCTCGCTCCCCACCACATCCGAACACGCACCACAATCTGCGGCCGTGTTCCTGCAATGCTTCGAGCACCTGCTCCAGGGCCGCCGGAGTGTGGGCATAGTCCACCACAACCAAGGGACCGCCATCATCTCGGAACGCCTCCATCCGCCCCGCCACGGGGGTAACTCTGCTCAGCCGCCCGATGGCATCCCCAAGGGGAACGTCCAGACACAACAGGGTGGCCAGCGCCGCCAGCAGATTGCCGGCATTGAAGCGTCCCAGCAGCGGGCTCTCGAGGTGACCCTCCCCCCAGGGAGTGTACACCCGCATCTGCACCCCCCCCGACCCCGGTACCAAATCCCGGGCGGAAACCATCGCGGGCGGGGCGCTCCGCCCCTCCAGGGAGTAGCCGACCGCATTGACGCCGGCCGGCAGACTGGCCAACAACTCGCGCCCGAAGGGGTCATCCGCGTTGATCACCGCATTACGCAGACCGGATGTCGAAAACAGACGGCGCTTGGCGGCTCCATAGCGATTCATGTCACCGTGATAGTCGAGATGATCCCTGCTCAGATTGGTGAACACCGCCGTATCGAAAGCGACCCCCTGCACTCTCCCCTGGTCGAGGCCGTGGGAGGAGACCTCCATCACCGTGTGGCGTGCCCCACGATCGCGAAAATCCGCCAGTGCACCCTGCAGCGTCACTGCATCGGGTGTGGTGTTGCCACTCTCCCGCAGCGCCCCGTAGAGCCCGTATCCGAGGGTACCGATCACCCCTGCCGGCGCGGAGAGACTCAGCGCTTGGGCGAGAAAGTGACAACAGGAGGTCTTGCCGTTGGTTCCGGTTATCCCCACCACCTTCATGGATGCCGCCGGGTTGGAATAGAAGCGAGAGGCGATCCCACCTGCCCGGTGGCGTAGCCCCGACACCGAAACCACGGGAATCCGCTTACACAACTCCACTGCGCCCTCATCTCCACGGGACTCCCGTAATACGGCCACCGCTCCACGGGTGATCGCATCCATGATGAAGTTCTGCCCGTGGATCCGGGTGCCACGGACGGCCAGGAAGAGATCGCCGGGCCGAACCGTCCGGCTGTCCAGGGTGATGCCGGTAACGACCGGATCCTGTTGCAGCCGCACCGGATTCTCACCTGCCAATAGTTCGCTCAACCGGAAACCTGCTTCACTCCGCTGTACCATCATCATGGGTGTTCCTCCCCCAGGGCGGCGATCTGCTGACCCGGGCTGGAAACGGCATCCGGAGGAACCGCCAGCAGGCGCAGAGCTCCTGCCATAACCCGGGCGAAAACCGGAGCAGCCACCTGACCACCATAGAACTCCTTGCCGCGAGGCTCGTCAATCATCACCACCATCACCAGGCGCGGATTACTGACCGGCGCCATGCCGGCAAACAGTGCGACATAACGATCGTCCGAATAACCACCGGCCACCGACTTTCGCACCGTTCCGGTCTTGCCGGCCACATGATAGCCGGGAACGCTGGCCTTCAATCCGGTTCCCTCCCGCGAAACCACCCGTTCCATCATGCTGCGTACCTGGGTGAGGACGTGATAGCTGAATACCGGCGGCGTCATTTCGGGAACAGTTCCCTGTTTATCCAGCACTACCGACACCGGTCGCAGCCGGCCATCCCCGGCCAGTACGGTATAGGCTCGTGCCAGTTGCAGCGGGGTCACCGCCACACCGTAGCCGAACGAGAGGGTGGCTCGTTCCAGATCGCTCCACCCCTGGTAGTCACTGAATACACCGCTGGACTCGCCGGGGAAGTTGGCGCCGGTCGGCTCACCGAAACCCACCCGGTGGAAGGTACTCCAGATCTGTTGCGGGGGCAGACTCAGCGCGATCTTGCTGGCCCCCACATTGCTCGATTTCTGGATAACGGTCGCCACATCGATCAGCCCGTAGTTGCGTACATCTCGCACCGTATGCCCTCCAACCTTGTAGTAACCCGGGGCGGTGTCGATGCGGGTTTCAGGGGAGTAGCGGCCGGACTGGAGTGCCGTCGCGATGGTGAACGGTTTCATGGTGGAACCCGGCTCGAACATGTCGGTAACCGCACGATTGCGATACCGATCACCACGCAGTTCGTGACGATTGTTCGGGTTGAAGGCGGGCTGATTGACCATTGCCAACACCTCGGCGTTACGCGCATCCAGCACAACCACGGAACCGGAACGTGCCTTGTGCTGCTTTACCGCAGCCAGCAGTTCCCGGTAGGCGAGATACTGAATCCGCCGGTCGATGGTGAGGCGCAGATCGCGGCCCTGATGGGGACGCTGGATTCGCTCCACATCCTCCACGATATGGCCCAGCCGGTCCTTGATCACCCGCTTGCTTCCGGGGGTGCCGCGCAACCACTGATCGTATGCCAGTTCCAACCCCTCCAGACCGATATCGTCCACATTGGTGAAACCGAGCAGATGACCCGTAACCTCACCCGCGGGGTAGTAACGCCGATACTCCCGCTGCAACGAAACTCCCGGGATCTCGAGAGCCATGACCTGTGCTGCGAGGGCGGGAGCAATACGCCGCTTGATATAGACAAACTCCCGGCTCTTGCGTCGCTCCACCATCTTTTTCAGCTGTTTCAATGGAATATCGAGCAGTGCAGCCAACCGCGGCCAGCGCGACTCCGCCGCCAGAAAATCGTGTGGCTCCACCCAGACCGAATCCACGGGGGTACTGACGGCAAGCGGCTCGCCGTGACGATCCAGAATACTGCCGCGATGAGCCGCCAGGGTCACCACTCGCAGATGGCGCGCAGTGCCCTCTTCCTGAAGGAACTCCTTGTTGAGCACCTGCAGATCCACACCCCGTACCACCAGCGCAGTCATGGCGCAACCCACCGCCGCCATGACGAGCAGAATTCGCCCTCTGAGAAGCGGTCTTGTCTCTGCTCCATTCATGGTCTTACGATCACTACTGCATCAACAGGTGGCATAATCATCCCCAGTTTCTCGCGCGCCATCCCCTCCACTCGTGCATTGGTACCCCAAGTGCTCTCTTCCAGCTGGAGTTGTCCCCACTCGACATTCATCTCATCCCGGATCTTCTGTAAAGTCTGAAGTTCAACGAACAACTTGCGTGTCTGGTGCTTGGTATAGACTACGCCCAGGGCAGAGCCCAATACCGCTGCCGCCAGTAACAGAACCAGCATGGTCCGGCCATTCATGCCATACGCTCCGCAATCCGCAATACTGCGCTACGGGCCCGGGGGTTGGCCGCCAGTTCCTCGGAACCGGCCCGGCGCGCCTTGCCCACCACGCGCAGGCGGGGCCGCAGCTGCGCCCGGGTAACCGGCAGGTCCGGCGGAAACTCATCACCACGCGCTTCATCACGTATAAATCGCTTCACTATCCGATCTTCCAGTGAATGGAAACTGATCACGGCCAGACGCCCGCCCGGAGCCAACACGGAGAGCAGCTGCGGAAGCGTCTGGCGCAGTTCGTCCAGCTCCCGGTTGAGATAGATTCGGATTGCCTGAAAACTCCGAGTCGCCGGATCCTTTCCCGGCTCACTCCGGGGGACACTCTCCGCAATCAGCCTGGCGAGCCGGATCGTGGTCGTTATGGGGGAGCGTGCTCGTTGGGCCACGATACTCCGGGCGATGCGCCGCGAGAATCGCTCCTCGCCGTATTCCCACAATACCCTCGCTATCTCCTTTTCATCTGCAGTTGCCAACCACTGGGCTGCGCTGATACCGCGCTCCGGATCCATTCGCATGTCGAGAGGGCCGTCCAGGCGAAAACTGAATCCCCGTGCCGCATCGTCGAGTTGCGGCGAAGAGACCCCCAGATCGAGCAGAACGCCATTGACCCTGCCCAACCACCCCTGTCGCCGCACTCTCTGCTCCAGCTTTGAAAAAGAGTCCTGCACTATGGAAAAACGCGGCTCCCCCGCAAATCGCTCCAATCCTGCCCGCACCGCCTCCGGATCCTTGTCGACTGCCAACAGACGCCCCTCCGGACCCAGTCGCCGCAGGATCCCGGCTGCGTGACCACCCCGGCCGAAGGTGGCATCGACATAATATCCATCCGCCTGGATATTCAACCCATCCAGCGCCTCGTCCAGCAGTACTGGACGGTGTGTAAAATGGCTGGCCATAAACAAAAGCTAGAGAGAGAGCGTTTCCAGATCGGCGGCGAGCTCGCTGTCGTCTTCCGCCAGCCACTGCTCGCGACACTCGCTCCAACGCCCCTCGTCCCACAGTTCAAACTTGTTGCCCTGCCCTACCAGCATCACCCGCTTTTCCAGACCAACGAACTCCCGCAACAGTGGCTGCAGCAGGATACGACCCGCTCCATCCATCTCCACCTCGGTCGCATGCCCCAGAAGCAGACGCTGCAACTTGCGGGTCTGCCGGTTCAGCGATGGCAGACGAATCAGCTTGCGCTCTATCACCTCCCACTCGGGCTGGGGATACAACAGCAAGCAGGGGTCGTTGGGATCCACCGTCACGACCAACTGCCTGTCACCGTTCTCCTGAAGCTGCTCACGATACTTGGTGGGAATGGCCATACGACCCTTCCCATCCAGCGTGAGCGCGTTCAATCCCCGTAGCAAAATTGGCTCCCCTGTCTGGTCGATGTGGATCCACAAATTCCCACTTTGATCCACTTTGTTACTCTTTTGTCACACTATATGAGCACAAACCACGCAGGTCAAGGAAAAATGAACCTCAAAAAAGCAAAAAATCTTGCTTTGCACACAATGACTTAGCCAGAGGAAGCGACAGGACGCCCCGGCAACGAACATGCCAAAAAAATGAAGTCCGCCAAAACAGAATGTTAATAGCGAAAGATATAGTGAAATCTAGAAAAAGCGGGGAAGTGGAGAGCCGGCCGATAAGCCGGGTTCTGTCGTGGACAGTCATTCATCTGGGATACACGTCACCGTGTACCTCAAGCAACCTACCCGGAAGCTGCGCGGGCCGCGCATTGCTCCCCTACTTGGTCTTGCTCCAGGCGGGGTTTACCCTGCCACCGGTGTTACCACCGGCGCGGTGCGCTCTTACCGCACCATTTCACCCTTACCGGCACCAATGTGCTTAGGCGGTATATTTTCTGCGGCACTTTCCGTAGGCTCTCGCCCCCCAGGCGTTACCTGGCGCCTTGCCCTGTGGAGCCCGGACTTTCCTCCATGCCAACCGGCACAGCGACTGCCTGGCCGACTCTCCTTCTTCCATTATATAGGATAGAGTGTTCTGTTGTTCACTTTTCCATAGAAACCTGTATCCCGACCAGCCCGCCCCAAAAGAGCCCACTCATCTCAGCGAAACAGAAACAGACACGCAACGACTGCAGCAATAATTCCTGCCAGGTCCGCACTCAGAGCGGTGATCAGTGCATGGCGAATACGGCGGATCTGCACCGCACCGAAATAGACCGCCAGCACATAGAATGTTGTCTCGGTGGAGCCCTGCAGAGTGGAGACCAGGTAGCCGGTATAACTGTCCGGACCGATGGCAGGGTCGTTGATGATAGAAGCCATGATTCCATAAGCCCCCGAACCAGACAGCGGGCGCAGCAATGCCATCGGCAACGCCTCTGCCGGCAAACCGAATGCCGATGTCCACTGCCCGATCCCGTTGACGATAAAATCCATGGCACCACTGGCGCGGAACATACCGACAGCGACGAGAATTGCCACCAGGTAGGGGATTATCTTCACTGCAACCTGAAAACCATCCTTGGCCCCTTCGACAAAGGCTTCATAAACCGCCACACCGCGGACAACGCCAAAGGCAAGAAAGGCCACCATCAGACCCGGCAGGATCCAGGGCGCAATGATTTTGCCATATACGATACTCAACGGGATAAGGGTAAGCAGTATCGCCATCGCCAGCAATGAGACCCACAGCGGATAGGCTTCGCTTGCCCCCCCGGGCAGTGCGGCACCACTCTGGTCTGTGTCCGCTTTCAGTGCAGATGAATCTTCGGCCGGAGCTGCTTCCGTTTGTCTCCCAATCGGGAAGAAGCGACGGAAAAATATCGCCGCCATGATTGCAACCGCCGTCGAGCAGATGGTGGCAAACAGTGTGGTGGGCAGAATCCCGGCTGGATCACTGGAGCCGGCGGCTGCACGCAGCGCAATGACTCCGGTGGGCAACAGGGTAACACTGGAGGTGTTGATGGCAAGAAACAGCACCATCGAATTGCTGGCCGTCCCGGCGTGAGTATTGAGTTTGTTCAGCTCCTGCATGGCGCGGATACCAAAAGGGGTCGCGGCATTGCCCAGCCCAAGCGCATTGGCAGACATATTGAGAATCATCGCGCCCATGGCCGGATGATCCGGCGGCACATCAGGAAACAGGCGCACCATCAGCGGCCGGATCAGGCGGGCCAGGATAGTCAGCAGACCGCCCTCCTCCGCCACCTTCATCAAACCGAGGAACAGCGCCATCACACCAATCAAACCCAAGGCAAGTTCCACTGAACCGGCAGCCGATTCCACCATCGCTTTGGACAACGCATCCATGGGAGAGCTGTCCCCGGCAGGCAGAAACAGCTGCTGCCAGGCGGCGGTAACGAAGGCGATCAAAACGATGCCGGAAAAGATGACATTCATT
This sequence comes from Chromatiales bacterium, assembly GCA_026984715.1. GTDB lineage: Bacteria > Pseudomonadota > Gammaproteobacteria > Thiohalospirales > Thiohalospiraceae > DRMK01. The sequence goes on from JALSRO010000132.1 coordinate 11,851, forward strand.
GACTGTAACCCGTCTGAACGACCACCCCTCGATCCTACGGTATAACCGATACAAACGTAAAAACCTTTACCGCCTTTCCAACGTTATACTGGCCAATATCAGCACAACACAGAGATTCCTGGTGACCTGATAAATGAAACTGCTCTGCGATGAGATGCTCAAGGGATTATGCCGCTGGCTTAGAGCTGCCGGATATGATGCGGAGCAGGCCCGTGAAGGCGAAAGCGACCGGCACTTGCTGGCACAGGCGCACGCCTCGGGCAGAATATTGATCACCCGGGATCGTAAACTGCAGGAGCACCGGGGAGCAGCCAACACCGTTTGTCTTTTGACCTGCAACGGAGTGGATGCCTGTGCCCGCGAGCTCACTGAAAAGCTGGCCATCGACTGGCTTTACAAGCCTTTTTCACGCTGCCTGATCTGTAATGTTCCACTTGACCTGCTTCCCCGGGGAGATTTCAGCCAGGCTCCCGTGGACGTACGCGACCAGACACTGCTCCACTGTCCCTCCTGCAAACGCATCTACTGGGAGGGCAACCATGTACAACGCATGCGGATAAAACTGCGCAACTGGGCAGCCGCAGGCCAGCAAAGGAATATTCCGCCACACTGTTGAGTCAGCCGCCAATATTACCGCATTCAGGTTCGGTTCAGGTCGCGCTGTTAACGTATCGCGAGATATCTACACAATCGAATATTTACGAATACTACAGAGGCCATCTTGAAACAGATATATTACTACTTGCTGTTCCTGAGCATTTCAGGCACTGCCCTGCCGCTGCCCGCCGCCCCGACCCTGAGCGAGATCATCACGACGGCGGCGCAACGGCATCCGGATCAGGCGCTCTCCGCTGCACGCCGGCAGGTAGGTGAAGGCTACCGGAAACAGGCCGATGCCTGGCTGGGAGGCGATCCCGCCATGGGTCTGGCCTACTGGACCGATGAGTTTGGCGGCGAACAGGGCTACCGCGAGGCCGAGGCGAGCCTGGCGCTGCCACTCTGGCTGCCGGGGCAACGCAAGGTACGTGGCGAGCTGGCCGATACCCTGCAGGGCGAAGGGGAGATGCTGGCGCATCTGCTGCGCTGGCGGGTGGCCGGCGAGGTGCTGGAGCGGTTCTGGGCGCTGCAGATGGCAGAGAGCGAGCTCGCCCTGGATAAGCAGCAGCTGGATTCCGCCACGGCACTGGAGAGGGCGGTGGCACGGCGGGTCGAGGCCGGGGAGCTGCCGCGCAGTGAACTGCTGATGGCGCAGCAGGAGATGCTCAATCGGGAAGCGCTGGTACAGGATGCGCAGACCGCCCTGAAGGGTGAGCAGGCGGCATGGTCGAGTTATACCGGGATCGATGCCCTGCCCGCCCCGTTCACCATCGAGCCTTCCGCACTGGAGCAGGTCAGCGAACAGCACCCCCTGCTCCGGCTGGCCCGGATCGGCGTGGAGCGTGCCGCGGCCCGGAAAAGAGAGGTGCGCATTGCACGGCGGGAGAATCCGGTGCTTTCGCTCTACGTCAAACGAGACCGTGGCATCGAACAGGATCCCTATAACGACTCACTGGGCGCGGAGATCACCGTTCCGTTCGGCAGCTCCACCCAGAACGCACCTGCCCTGGCCAAGGCCGGCGAACAGCTGATGCAGAGTCAGGCCAATCTGACCCGAACCAAAAGAGAGCTGGACCTGAAACTGATTCACGCCCGCCAGGAGCTGGAGCGTGCCGACAAGGCGCTGGCCCTGGCACAGCGCCGCAGCCAGCTGGCGCAGAAGCGGCTCAACATGAGCCAGCGCGCCTTCGATCTGGGTGAGACCGATCTCTACCTGCTGCTGCAGGCCCGTGAGCAGGCCATCAACGCCGCACGGGATCTGAAACGCAGCCAGATCCAGCGCCAGCGCGCCGGCGCGCAGTACAACCTTGCCCTTGGAGTGATACCCGAATGAGAGTTTCCCTGATCCTGATCGCCTTCCTGCTGGGAAGCGCGACCGCAGCCCTGGCTGCAGAAAAACCGGTCACCATGACAGCGGTGCAGCAGCAGGCGCTGGGCATCAAGGTGGCCCCGGTAGAGCCGACCGAACAGTCCTGGAGCATCCCCTATCCCGCCCAGGTGGTGGTTCCCAATGCCCAGCTGCGCGTAGTCAGCGCCCTGCAGACCGGCCTGCTGGAGAGCCTGCTGGTGGCCGAGGGGGAGGAGGTGAAAAAGGGGCAGCCGCTGGCGATTATTCAGAGTCCGCAGCTGCTCGAGCAGCAACGCAACTACCTGACCGCACTGAGCCGGCTGGATCTGGCCAAAGCCGACTGGCAACGGGATGAGCAGCTCTACAAGGAGGGCATCATCGCCGAGCGCCGTTACCTGGAGTCGCTCTCCCGCTACCGCCAGGCCAGAACCGAGGTGGAGCAGTACCGCCAGGCCCTGACTCTGGTCGGTATGGACAAACACTCCCTCCGGAAGCTGGCCAGTCAGCGGCGCCTGTCGGGATCGCTGACACTGCGCGCTCCCCTCGACGGGGTGGTACTAGAGCAGATGGCCACACCGGGGCAGCAGCTGAACCCGCTCGACCCCATCTACCGTATCGGCAAGCTGGCGCCGTTGTGGCTCGAGATCCAGGTGCCGCTGAAAGAGCTGGGCGGCACCACTGTTGGCACAAAGGTCCGGGTGCGCTCGCCGGAGCTGTCCGGAACGGTAATCACCGTCGGCCGGATGGTGCATGGCGTCGACCAGGGGGTGATGGTGCGCGCCGAGATCCGTGAAGGGGCGGAGCGGCTGCACCCCGGCCAGTTTGTCCAGGCAGAGCTGGCCACAATCAGCGCCGCACAGAGTTTTCGTATCCCCCGCACCGCACTGGTTCGCGAGGCGGGCAAGCTGTGGGTATTCGTGAAACACCCGGAGGGGTTCCAGCCGGTTGCCGTAACCATCGAGGCTGAAGAGCGGGATGCGGTCGTGGGCAAGGCCGGCTTCAAACCGGAGGATCGCATCGCCGTGGCCGGAACCGTCGCCCTGAAAGCGGTCTGGCTGGAGGGAGGTGAATAGTGCTGGCCCGACTGATTCAATTCTCCCTCACCCAGCGGCTGCTGATGCTGCTGGCCATCGCCCTGCTTGGCGGAGGGGGATGGTTTGCATTCCAGAACACCCCTATCGATGCCTTTCCCGATGTCTCCACCACGCAGGTAAAGGTGATCATCAAGGCTCCCGGCATGACCCCGGAGGAGGTGGAGGCGCGCATTACCGCGCCGGTCGAGGTAGAGCTGCTGGGGATTCCCAATCTCGGCATGCTGCGCTCGGTGGCCAAGTATGCATTGACCGATATCACCGTGGATTTCGCCGAAGGCACCGACATCTACTGGGCCCGTCAGCAGGTGGCGGAGCGGCTGAGTGGCGTGTGGGAGGATCTGCCGGCAGACATATCCGGCGGCATGGCTCCGATGACCACTCCACTGGGCGAGATGTTCATGTTTACCGTCGAGGGGGGCGGCCTCTCCCTTACCGAACACCGTGATCTGCTCGACTGGGTGATCCGCCCCGCCCTGCGCACCGTGCCGGGTGTTGCGGATGTCAATGCGCTGGGTGGTCTGGCGCGCACCTATGAGGTGGTGCCTGATGCCGCCCGCATGATGGCGCGCGGGATCAGTCTGGAGATGCTGCAGCGGGCGCTGCAGCAGAACAACCGCAACGACGGTGCCGGGCGCCTGAATGATGGCGAAGAGGTGCTGCTGGTCAGGACCGAGGGCAGCATCCGCACCCTGGAGGATGTGGCCGCCATCGTGGTGCGCCCGGATCCCAAACAGCCGGTACGGATCGGCGAGGTGGCCGAGATACGCACCGGCTCGCTGACCCGCTACGGCGCTGTCACCCACGACGGCCGCGGTGAGGTGGTGCAGGGGTTGGTGCTGGGGCTGCGTGGCGCCAATGCGCGGGAGCTGGTGGCCGGTCTGCACAGCAAGCTCGATGAGCTGCGCCCCGGCCTGCCGGAGGGGGTCGAGGTAAAGGTGTTCTATGATCGCGGGCAGCTGGTCGAGCAGGCGGTGGGCACCGTCACCAAGGCTCTGGGCGATGCGATCATCCTGGTGCTGATCCTGCTGCTGCTGTTTCTGGGCGGCTGGCGCGCCGCGCTCACCGTGGCGCTGGTGCTGCCGCTGGCGGCCATGGTCACCTTCATCCTGATGTACTTTTTCGGTATGTCGGCCAATCTCATGTCACTGGGCGGGCTGGCCATCGCCATCGGGATTCTGGTGGATGCCGCGGTGGTGGTGGTGGAGAACATCGTCAGCCATCTTGCCCGCCAGCGCGAACGGGAGCGGCTGCCGCGCCTGCATCTGATCTACCGTGCGGTGCGCGAGGTTTCGATACCGGTAACCTCGGGCATTCTGATCATCACTATCGTGTTTCTGCCGCTACTCACTCTGCAGGGACTGGAGGGAAAACTGTTCGCCCCGGTGGCGCTGACCATCGTGTTTGCGCTCTCCGGTTCGCTGCTTCTTTCGCTGACCGTCATGCCGGTACTGGCATCGTTTCTGCTGGGCAAGGTCTCCCATGAGGAGCCCTGGCTGGTACGCAAGCTGCTGAAGATCTACACTCCACTGCTGGACTGGTCTCTGAACCACAGCCGGATCGTTCTTGGTGTGGCGCTGGCCGCCATGCTGGCCGCCGCCGGGCTGTACACCCAGATCGGCAAGACCTTCATGCCCACCATGGATGAGGGTGACATGATCGTGCAGCTGGAAAAGCTGCCCTCCATCAGCCTGGAGCAGTCCATCGCCATCGACATGCAGTTCCAGAAGGCGTTGATGGAGCGGGTGCCGGAGGTGACCGGCGTGGTATCACGCACCGGCAGCGACGAGTTGGGGCTCGATCCCATGGGGCTGAACGAAACCGACAGCTTCCTGATCCTCAAACCCCGCGAGGAGTGGACGGTGCCGGACAAGGATGCGCTGGCCGACTCGATTCGTGGAGTGATCGCCGACTTTCCGGGCGTCTCCTTCGCCTTTACCCAGCCCATCCAGATGCGGGTGGATGAGATGCTGACCGGCGTGCGCGGCGATCTGGCAATCAAGGTGTTCGGTGACAATCAGGAGCAGCTCAACCGCGCGACCGATGCCATTGTCAACATCGTCCGGCAGATCCCCGGGGCGGAAGAGGTCTACAGCCCGCGCAACGAGGGAGCGCAGTATCTCCGTCTGGTGGTGGATCGCCTCGCGGCCGGACGCATGGGGCTGGATGTCAACACCCTGGAGGATGCGCTGCGGGCACAGGTGGAGGGACTGCGTCTCGGCACCGTGTACCAGGGCAACCGCCGTATTCCACTGGTCATCAAGGGGCCGGCCAGCCTGCGGGATTCGCCGGCCGACTTTGCCGGCCAATCCATCG
>JALSRO010000133.1 GCA_026984715.1 Chromatiales bacterium
GATGATGAAGGTGGAGAAACGGCTCAGGTTGCCGCTCTCGTGCAGGATGCTCTCGGAGACGATATCCTCCAGGTGATCGCGCTCCCGATCGATGTTGCGCAGCGTGGAGGCCACCACCCGGGCGGTGGAGCCTTTGGTTCTTTCGCAGAAGCGCAGCGCTTCGGCAAGCTTCCCTTCTCGCACCAGCGTGCTGACCTTTTTCAGTACCACGTTATTGGTGGCGCTGGCGGAGCGCAGATAGAAAATACGCGCCACGATCGCGATCACCACCAGCAGACCCAGGGTGACGATCACCCAGCCGATGATGCCACCGGACTCCACCACCTCGATGGCGCTTTTTTCCGGCTTTTGATCGATCGCCTTGCTCGCCGACTCGAACAGAAATATCTTCAGCAACCGGGGCGTTTCTCCTTCCGCCACCGCCCTGGCGACCGCTCCCGTCTCCTTCCCCTCGTAGATGCGGAATGTACCTTCACCGGCAGGCACCAGCGCGCCGCTTCCCGAATCGCTGATGCCGTAGGCGGCGATGTTTCCTATTCTCACTATGGTGCCGGTTGTCTGGGTGCCGTTGGCCAGAAAGAAGGTTCCCTTCTCCTTCCTGACCGATCCCAGGGTTTCGAGCAGATCGTCGGCCATCCGGTAGAGTTTTCCCAGACGCTGCTCGTTCTTGGCAGTGACGAAATCCACCTGATCGGAAAGTTTGAAACCGTAGTCACTCATGCTGGCGTTGGCCTGATCGAACATCGAATCGAGTGACTGCCGGTTCTCGCTGTTGGCCTCGATCCGATGATCTGCCTTGACGAGATCGTCATTCAGCTGATCGATCTCCGCATCCAGCCTTTGCAGCTGCATCTCATTGGCGGAGATCTTGTTGGCAACGCTGCCGGCCCTGGCTTTGGCCTCGGATCTGAATTTTTCCAGGCGCCGGATCAACTCCTGTTTCTGGGTCTCCAGAAACGCGAACTCCTTTTGAAACGCCTGCTCGAGAGAACCACTCTCTCCCTCCGCGGCATGACCATGTGCGGCCGGGATGGAGATCAGAACGAGGACCAATAGAAGAGAGCCGATCTTGCTGGAGAACATCATCACATCTGCCTGCCGTTGACCAATCAATAAGGGGATGGAAGCTCGAAATAGCCGCTGCGAACCTGTTTGTGCAGGGAGTCGAACAGGCGGGCGATGCGCGCGCCGTCGTCCGGATCTTCGACGACCCGGTAGTGCCACTCCCCGCCGCGCTTCGCCACCACGCCGTAACGGTCGTCGGTGGTGACGAAATAGAGCATCACCATCCCCAGACGGGCGACATCCGCCAGAGTGATCTCCCCCTCAATATCGACGGGCTGGCGATAGATGCCGTTCTCCCTGGTCAGACGAATCTCGTCTTCATAGAACGCCCACAGACGGGTGGCGGCACGTGACGGGCTCATCACCCCCTTGTTCAGCTGATCGCGAATGTCCTGGAGTGCTTCCAGCCTTTCATCGATCTTGAACGGGAGCCCGAACAGCACCCGTTTCCTGGCCCTCTCCAGCGCCTGCAACAGAACCGGTTTGAGCAGTTCGTCATTGGCACCGGCATTGCGGGCCAGCTCCAGCTTCCGATCCAGCTCCTTTTGCAATTTGTCCCGGCTGGCCCTGGCGCGTTTGATCCGTCCCTCCAGTTCACTACGCTGCGACACAAGAACAGACATGTGCTGCTTGTGCTCCTCTCGGGCGAGGTTCAACTCGGCACTGAGCTCTTCCACCTCGCCACGCAGCTCGATCAGTTTTTCGGAAAGATTGCCGACGTTGTCTGCGGAGACAGATGCCGTCAACAGAGTCATTGCCACTCCTGCGAAGAGAGTACCTAGTCTTGCCTTGCGATCAGTTCTATTCATTTCTTTACCTGGATGATAAAACCTCGACAGGGGTAGTGTGATATCGACGGCCACCCTCCGGGAACGCAAAGAATAGGCGAGTTTTATTACAGGATCGTGTAGGAAATATTTAAGAATCGTTACAGTAGCGGTTGCGGTGCCAGCCGGAAGGAGTGGCGGGAAGTTTTCAGAAAATTTGCGTGTTTTTTTATCGCTTTTTTTGAGAAATTTGGCGAGCGGCTTCCCCCGATGCGAATGGCTGATGAATCTGCCTCTGCCCGGTCTGACTCAGGAGAAAGCAGCGTCATCAAACTGCAATGCCCGGTTAATTGTTGTGAAACATACACCACCTAGTATTCCCGTCTCCAGCCTAACTCACACTGAAGGGGAATAATCATGCAGTTCAGGAAAAAGCAGCTTGTTCGACTGATGAAACTATCAACAGCAGCGGTCGTTGTCTCCATGACCATGACGGGTTGTATCCTGGAGAAAGAGGTTGCCGGAGTGGAGTTCACCAGCACCCCGCAACCCACCACCGATTACGACATAGGCCGCACCTACACCACATCTACAGCCATCGTCAGATACACCGACGGAACCACCGAGGAGTACCCGCTGAGTTACCGGAAGCTGTTCGGTGTCAAGGACAAGGTGGGCGGTAATGCATACTCCGCCGGTCAACTCTACGCCAGTGACGGAACCCCCATCATGGATCCCTACGGTCAGCCGGTGATTGCCGAAACACCCGACGGCAACAGCCTGCTGCAGGTGGAGGACAGACTGTTCCTGGTCACCCACTACGAATACGACTGGCTGCTGAGCGACGGCGCCAAGGCTTACAAGACCGACGGCTGGTACCGCCGGATGCCGATGAGCATGACGCTGACCCGCATCGAGCAGGATGAGAGAACCGGCATGTTGTCCGCCGTGGACCAGAGACCCATCGACTTCTCCGTAGTGGGAGGGCTCTGGGTTCCCTGCTTCGCTTCGCAGACCCCGTGGAACACCCATCTGGGCAGCGAGGAGGACTACAATCTTGACGCCCGGACCATCAGCGATGGCAGCAACAACGCCCTGGCCGGTATGGACGACCTCTACTTTGGCGCACCCGGCAGCGCCAACCCATATCACTACGGGCGCTTCCCCGAGATCACCGTTGCCGCCGACGGCAGCACCGAGGTGGTCAAGCACTACGCCATGGGGCGTGCGACCTGGGAGATGGCTATGGTGATGCCTGATGAACGCACCACCATTGCCGGAGATGATGGCAAGAACACCGGCCTGTTCATGTTCGTCGCCGATCGCAAGGCGGATCTCTCTGCCGGTACCCTCTATGCGGCCAAATGGACCCAGACCAGCGCCGCCACGCTTGGCTGGATCCGGCTGGGCCACGGCACCGATGCGGAGATAAAGGCTCTGGCAGACAGTACGACGTTCAGCGACATCTTCGAGTTCTCGCCCGAACCTGCCGAAGGCTTCAAGGCGATCCGTGCCGGCAGCAAGACCACCGAGTACCTGAAACTGAAACCGGGCATGGAGAAGGCGGCCGCCTTCCTGGAGACCCGCCGCTATGCAGCGTACCTGGGTGCCACCACCGAGTTCAACAAGATGGAAGGGGTGGCGGTCAATGGTGACGACAAGCGGGTCTATATCGCCATCTCCAAGATCAAGAGCGGCATGCTGGAAGATCCCACCGCGCCGGCGGACGACATCCGTCTGCCGAAACTGAGCGCCGGCGCCACCTACGAGATGATTCTGGCCGGCAATCAGACGGACAGCGAGGGCAACCCCATCGACAGCGACTGGGTCGGCACCGCCATCCATGTACCTGCCGCCCTGCTTGGTGAGGAGATCGCCGTCGATGAGCAGGGCAACACCGCCAATCCCGACAGGGTTGCCAACCCGGACAATGTGTTCTTCTCCGCCAGGATGCGTACCCTGTTCATCGGCGAGGACAGCGGCATGCAT
>JALSRO010000134.1 GCA_026984715.1 Chromatiales bacterium
TTGTCCACTTGGGTGTGGATGCCAAACTCTGCCGCCAATTGGGCCCGGCGTTGCTCTGCCGGCTCGGCAACGGTGATTCTGTCACACTGGAAACCGTTGGCAATCAGCCCCCCAATCAGGCTGTGCGCCATGTTTCCACCACCGATGAAGCCTACATTAAAGTTTTGCATATCAGATTCCGCTAACTAGGGAAAAGCTCTTCCGATAGGGTACAAGGTCGCGGGGTGAAGATTCAACCGGATTCAGCGGTTGTATGGTTATGGGGCGTTCTCTATCGATCAGGAACGAAAACCAGTGGTTGGTGAACTCAGTTCCGTGGCCCGAATATGTCGGTGCCGACACGCACCATGGTTGCCCCTTCCGCGATGGCTGCTTCCAGGTCCGCGGACATGCCCATGGAGAGTGTGTCGAGGGAGATCTTCGCGGCAGCCAGGGAGACAAGTGCCTGGTGCATCTGGTGAAAAGGGATACGCTGGTCAGCGGGGTTACTGCTGCGTTTCGGGATGGCCATCAAGCCCCGAAGCCGCAGGTTGGGTAGCTCCGCAACCTCTCTGGCGGTATCGGCCAACCCGGCCAGTGGTAACCCTGATTTGCTGGATTCGTTGCTGATATTGACCTGCAGACAGACGTTGAGTGGAGGCAGATGGGCAGGGCGTTGTTCGCTGAGCCGCCTGGCGATCTTCAGGCGATCGACACTGTGAACCCAGTCGAAGTGGGCTGCGATGAGGCGGGTCTTGTTGGACTGGATCGGGCCGATGAAGTGCCAATACAGCTTCCGGTCGGCGAGGGCTGTGATTTTCTCCAGTGCCTCCTGCAGATAGTTCTCGCCGAAGTGGCGTTGTCCGGCGGCTGCAGCTGCAAGGATCTCCCCGGCCGGCCGGGTCTTGCTCACTGCTATCAGCTGAACCGTTCCGGGGGGGCGCTGATACTGCTGTTCAGCCTGGCGGATTCGTTTCTTCACGCAGGCCAGGTTGTCGGCAATCCGGGATTCCATAGAGTGAATTATACGTAAAAAACGATACAAGAGAGGGAAAGATGGATATAACAGAACTACTTGCCTTCACCGTCCAGCACGGCGCTTCCGATCTGCATCTCTCGGCCGGTCTGCCACCCATGATCAGGGTGGATGGGGATATTCGCCGCATCAATCTCCCCGAGCTGAGTCAGGATCAGGCGCAGAAATTGATCTATGACATTATGGGGGACAAGCAGCGCAAGGATTTCGAGGAGTTTTTGGAGACCGACTTCTCGTTCGAACTCCCGGGTGTGGCCCGTTTCCGTGTCAACGCATTCCATCAGGGGCGTGGTGCCAGTGCCGCATTTCGTCAGATTCCCACCAAGATCCTGAGCCTGGAGGAGCTCAAGGCGCCGGCAGTGCTCAAGGACGTGGTCAATGTTCCCAACGGGCTGGTGCTGGTGACCGGTCCTACCGGCTCCGGTAAATCGACGACTCTGGCCGCGATGATCGACTACATCAACAGCACCAAGCAGCACCACATCCTGACGATCGAGGACCCCATCGAGTTCGTACATCAGAGCAAGAAGTGTCTCATCCAGCAGCGCGAGGTACATCGTGACACGCTGGGATTCGCCGAGGCGCTGCGTTCCGCGCTGCGTGAGGATCCCGATACTATTCTGGTGGGCGAGATGCGTGATCTGGAGACTATCCGGCTTGCTATCACTGCGGCAGAGACAGGCCATTTGGTGTTCGGTACCCTGCACACCAACTCGGCGGCCAAGACTATCGACCGTATCATCGATGTGTTCCCTGCAGGAGAGAAGTCGATGATCCGCACCATGCTTTCCGAGTCGTTGCGGGCTGTGATCTCCCAGACGCTGATGAAGAAGACCGGTGGCGGGCGGGTTGCCGCACATGAGATTCTGATCACCAACCCTGCCATCCGGAACCTGATCCGGGAGGACAAGGTTCCACAGATCTACTCCGCCATTCAGACCGGCAAGGCGGTGGGGATGCAGACGCTGGATCAGAGTCTCCAGGAGCTGTTGGGCAAGCGTCTCATCAACCCGGCCGATGCCCGTAGCAAGGCGAAGAACAAGGAGGCGTTCAAAGTATGAGCCAGATGGATGCTCCCCACCACGATCTGGATGCGTTGCTGCGCCTGATGGTGGAGCACAAGGCATCCGATCTGTTTATCACCGTGGCGTTGCCACCCAGTATGAAGATCGACGGAGTGATCCGGATGCTCTCCAGGGAGGCCATGACGCCACAGCAGGTTCGGGAGCTGGTGTTGAGCGCACTTACCCCCAGGCAGCAGCAGGAGTTCACCCACAGCCATGAGTGCAACATCGCTATCAGTCGCACTGGGCTGGGGCGGTTCCGGCTCAGTGCATTTCAACAGCGCGGCCAGCTGGGAATGGTGCTGCGCCGTATCGAGAGCAAGATTCCGTCGGTGCAGGAGCTGCATCTGCCACCAGTGCTGCAGAAGCTCAGTATGCTCAAACGGGGGCTCATCCTGATCGTGGGTGGTACCGGCGCCGGTAAATCCAGCACCATGGCTGCGATGATCGACTACCGGAACAGGAATGACAACGGCCATATCCTCACCATCGAGGATCCCATCGAATATCTGCACACCCATCAGAAGTGTATCGTCACCCAGCGTGAGGTGGGGATCGATACCGAGAGCTATGAGGTGGCGCTGCGCAATGCTTTGCGTCAAGCACCCAACGTGATCACCATCGGTGAGATCCGTTGCGCGGATACCATGGACTATGCGATTGCATTTGCGGAGAGTGGCCACTTGTGTCTCGCTACCCTGCATGCCAACACCGCCAACCAGGCGCTGGAGCGCATTATTCACTTCTTTTCCGAGGAGCGGGCGCGCCAGCTTTTGATGGATCTCTCTCTCAACCTCAAGGCCGTGGTGGCACAGCAGCTCATCCCCACCAAGGATGGCAACAGCCGCAGGGTAGTGACAGAGGTGATGGTATTGACGCCGATGATTGCGGATCTGATCCTCAAGGGCAAGATCCACGAGTTGAAGGAGGTCATGGCGAAACCGAATCAGGAGGGGATGCGCACTTTCGATCAGTCGCTCTATGAGCTCTATAGAGAGGGTGCAATCAGCAGGGAGTCGGCCCTGGCCCACGCCGATTCCCCCAGCCAGCTGCGCCTGCTGATGAAGCTGGACAAGGAGTACGATGTCTCCACCAGCAGCGGTTCCCTCTCGGAGATTACCCTGCAGGAGGTGGATACTCCCGAGGGGTGGTCGCCGCGCTAGGCCGGTGCTGGCTGGCTCTCCGGGCGTGTCTTGTCCTTCTCGATCAGTGCGTAGGCTGAGTGGTTGTGGATGGATTCGAAATTTTCCGATTCCACCACATAGGCGTCGATACGCTTGTCGGCATCCAGCCGGGCAGCAACGTCTCGAACCATATCTTCGACAAATTTCGGGTTGTTGTACGCCCGTTCGGTAACGAATTTTTCATCCGGGCGCTTGAGGAGTCCGTACAGTTCGCATGAGGCCTCTTTTTCAACCAGGTCGATGATCTCTTCTATCCAGATAAAGCTGTTGAGTCGGGCGGTGATGGTTACATGGGAGCGCTGGTTGTGAGCGCCATAGTCGGAAATCTGTTTGGAACAGGGGCAGAGACTGGTGACAGGCACCTGGATCCTGACGGTAATGGTCGGTGTCCCCTTTCTGAATTCGCCAATAAAGGTGACATCGTAATCCAGCAGACTCTGTACCCCGGAGACCGGGGCGGTCTTGTTGATGAAATAGGGGAAGCTCATCTCGATGTGTCCTGCCTCGGCTTCCAGTCGTTCTGTCATCTCGACCAGGATATCCTT
>JALSRO010000135.1 GCA_026984715.1 Chromatiales bacterium
GCTGTTGCGGTACTCCGCGAGACGAAACACCAAGGTCTTGGGTACATCCTTGAGCACATCGAAACCGCCAGCCATGTCTCCATACAGGGTGGCATAACCAACCGCCATCTCGCTCTTGTTGCCGGTGGTGAGCACCATTTTGTGGCGCTTGTTGGAGATGGCCATCAAAATCACCCCCCGGCAGCGCGCCTGGATATTCTCTTCGGTGGTGTCCGGTTCGGTACCGGCAAACTCCTGCGCCAGACTCTCCAGAAAGGCCCGGTACACCTTTTCGATGGAGATGACCCGATACTCCACTCCCAGGGTCCGCGCCTGCCTCTGTGCATCCTCGACGCTGATATCACGGGTATAGCGGGAGGGCATCATCACCGCTTCGACCCGCTCTGCACCGAGGGCATCCACCGCCACGGCAAGGGTCAACGCGGAGTCGATACCGCCTGAGAGGCCGATCACCACGCCGGGGAAACCGTTCTTCTCCACGTAGTCACGCACCCCCAGCACCAGCGCCTGATAGACGCTGGCCTCCTCGGGCAGCGGGGGAGCACAGACTCCCGGACGGGGGAGAACGCTCTCTTCGGTAAAATCCAGATCGACGGGATAGAGCCCCTCCTCAAATGCCGGGGCGCGCTGGGTCACCTCTCCCTGCGCGTTGATCACAAAGGATTCACCATCAAAAACGAGCTCATCCTGCCCACCCACCAGATTGACATATATCGCTGGCAGACCGCTCTCCTCTACTCGCTGGCGCAGCACCTCCTCCCGCTCACGCCCCTTGTCTATCCGGTAGGGCGAGGCATTGAGAATCAGCGCCAGCCGGGCGCCGGCTTCGCGCGCCTGCTGCAGTGGTTGTGGCAGCCACACATCCTCGCAGATAACGATAGCGACCGGCACCCCTTTGATCCCCACTACGCAGGGAGCATCTCCCGGTTTGAAATAGCGTTTCTCGTCGAAGACACTGTAGTTGGGCAGATGCTGTTTGTGGTAGGTGGCAATAACCTGGCCATCCCGCAACAGGGAGGCAGCGTTGTAGAGACCGCCGGTAGCCCGCCGCGGATAACCGACAATGATGTCGATCCCCTCTGCCGAACGCTTGATCTGCTCCAGGCCATGTACCACCCGCAGAGCCAGGCCAGGACGCAACAACAGGTCTTCCGGCGGGTAGCCGCTCAGAGCCAGCTCCGGGAACAGGATGGCATCCGCTCCAAACTCGTCCCGCGCCCGTTCGGCGGCGGCAATGATTTTCGCGCTGTTCCCGTCCACGTCACCCACCAGGGTGTTGATCTGGGCCATCACGATACGTAGCTCAGCCACTGAAATACTCCTGCATCCGCGCACCCATGTCCGCCGGGGAGCGCACCACCATCACATTGGCGTTCTGCAACGCCTCGAATTTGTCACGGGCGCCCCCCTTGCCTCCGGTGACAATGGCTCCGGCATGCCCCATACGCTTGCCGGCCGGTGCGGTAACCCCGGCGATATAGGCCACCACCGGTTTGCGAATGTTATGCCTGATATACTCCGCTGCCTCCTCTTCGGCAGTGCCGCCGATCTCGCCCACCAGGATGATCCCCTTGGTCTGACGATCCTCCTTGAACAGCTCCAGGCAGTCGATGAAACTCATCCCCTGAACCGGGTCACCACCAATACCGATGCAGGTGCTCTGCCCCAGCCCGCACTGGGTTGTCTGCCATACCGCTTCATAGGTCAGGGTGCCGGAGCGGGAGACGATGCCGATAGACCCCTTCTGGTGAATACTGCCCGGCATGATGCCGATCTTGCACTCCCCGGGAGTGATGATGCCGGGGCAGTTGGGGCCGATCAGGCGGGTACCGGAACCCTCCAGGGCCGCCTTGACGTTTACCATGTCCTGGACCGGGATCCCCTCGGTAATGCAGACCACCGTTTTGATGCCGGCATCCGCCGCTTCCAGAATGGCATCCGCAGCAAAGGGAGCCGGCACGTAGATCATGCTGGCTTCCGCTCCGGTCTCCTGCACGGCATCATGCACCGTATTGAAGACCGGCAGGCCGAGATGCTCCTGCCCCCCCTTGCCGGGGGTGACCCCCCCAACCAGCCGGGTACCATAGGCCAGGGCCTGCTGGGAGTGAAACGTGCCCTGTTTGCCGGTGAAGCCCTGGCAGATGACGCGGGTTTTGCTATCCACGAGAATCGCCATCAGATTCGCCCTCCAGCCGCCTGAACCACCTTGCGCGCCGCATCGGTAAGCCGCTCCGCCGCAATAATGGAGAGACCACTCTCGCTCAGCAGTGCGCGCCCCTGTTCCGCATTGGTGCCCTCCAGACGCACCACCACGGGAATATCGATCCCCACCTCCCTTACCGCAGTAATCACCCCTTCAGCGATAAGATCACACCGGACAATGCCACCGAAGATATTGACCAGGATGGCCTTTACCTTGTTGTCAGACAGAATCAGCTTGAACGCCTCGGCCACCTTGTCGGCCGTCGTCCCTCCACCCACGTCGAGGAAGTTGGCCGGTTCTCCACCAGCCAGCTTGATCAGGTCCATGGTTGCCATCGCCAGCCCTGCCCCATTGACCATGCAGCCGATACTGCCATCCAGGGCGACATAGCTGAGGCCATAGCGGCGCGCCTCCAGCTCCCTGGGCTCCTCCTGGCTCTCATCGTGCTGTTCAGCCAGTGTCTGTTGCCGGTACAGGGCGTTATCGTCCAGGTTCATCTTGGCATCCAGCGCAACCAGTTCCCCCGAGGCGGTGACAATCAGCGGGTTGATCTCCAGCAGGCTGGCATCCTTCTCTTTGAACAGGCGGTAAAGACCCGACATGATACGGGTCAGCGATTTGATCTGTTCCCCGTCGAGGTGCAGGGCAAAACCGGTACGGCGGCATTGATAGGGCTGCAGACCGACCACCGGATTCACCGCAAGAGTGACAATCTTTTCCGGCATCTCGGCGGCCACCTGTTCGATATCCATCCCCCCGGCCTCGGAGGCGATAAATGTGACCCGCTCCCGGCCACGATCCACCAGAACACCGAGATAGAGCTCACGGGCGATGGGGGCCGTCTGCTCAATCAGAACCGTATTGACCGGCAACCCCCCCTTGCCCGTCTGGTCTGTAACCAGACGAGTTCCCAACAGCGAAGTCACCGCGTCGCGCAGCTGGGCCTCGCCAGAGACCAATTTGACACCTCCCGCCTTGCCACGGCTTCCAGCATGGATCTGGGCCTTGACCACCCACTCGCTCCCACCGAGCTGCTGCGCAGCGGCCACGGCTTCATCCAGTGATGTTACCGGCACCCCCGGAAGTACCGGAACGCCATACTCGGCAAACAGCTGTTTCGCCTGGTATTCATGCAGATTCATTCGATATGCCCGTATGGTTGGCAACAGGAAAGGTGGGTATTCTGGATGAAAACGGCTCGCTACGCAAAACCGGCCACTGCAACCAGCGGTTGCGCCATGGCTGAATGCGACATATATTGTTGCCGGGTTAATAAAAACAAATAGATATGGAAAGAAAGTGAATAGAGCCTGCCAGAGCTGCAGTGTATCGATGAAGGAGGAGGGCAAAAGCAGCGGCACGGAGGCCGATGACAGCCACAGCACTCTATACTTCAGTAACTGCTACCGCAACGGGCGCTTCACCCATCCCGATCTCGATGCCCGGCAGGTGTGACGGCGCATGGAGAGACGCATGCGCGAATTGAACATCCCGCTCTGGATTGCCCGGTTCTTTACCCGCAACATCCCGAAGTTGGCCTGCTGGAATCGCAATGGCCACCCCTGATCGGCCATTCTCCCCGCCCGACTGG
>JALSRO010000136.1 GCA_026984715.1 Chromatiales bacterium
GAGTCCTTGGGTCTTTAGGGTCACGATCATCATCCTCCGATGATGCCCGTTCCCGGACCCGCCTTCAGGCTCATGTCACGTTGGAATCACGCGCCCCTTTCAGGCTCATGTGTCATTGGAAAAGGCTGACACTGGCGAAGCCAGTCTGCGGCGGTTACAATAACGCGTTTTCGCTCCGGGGAATCGATGCCATGCAGAACTACACACCCAGACCCGACCTGCTGGCACAGCGGGTTATCGTCGTCACCGGTGCCGGCGACGGAATCGGGGCGACTGCGGCAAGGACATTTGCCCGATATGGTGCCACCGTGGTCCTTTTGGGGCGCACCATCCGAAAGCTGGAGAGCATCTATGACGCCATCGAAGAGTCGGGTTCTCCACAGCCCGCCATCTACCCGATGAACCTGGAAGGCGCCAGCCCCAAGGATTACCAGGATCTGGCGGAGACCATCGAGCGCGAGTTCGGCCGGCTGGATGGAGTGCTCCACAACGCCGCCATCCTGGGCACTCTCACGCCGCTGGAACTCTACGATCTGGAGCTGTGGACCAAGGTGATGCAGGTCAACCTGAATGCCCCGTATCTGCTGACGCGGGCCTGCCTGCCGCTGCTGAAAAAGGCGGACGATGCTTCCGTACTGTTCACCTCCTCGGCAGTGGGGCACAAGGGGCGGGCCTACTGGGGAGCCTACGGTATCTCCAAGGCAGCAGCGGAGAATATGATGCAGATTCTGGCCGACGAGCTGGAGCAGAACACCTCCATACGGGTCAACAGCATCGACCCGGGTGCCGTGCGCACCCGGATGCGCGCCCGCGCCTATCCCGGGGAGGATCCCCTGACCAACCCACTCCCGGAAGAGATAATGGGCCCCTATCTCTATCTGATGGGACCGGACAGCAAGGGGGAGACAGGGAGATCGTATCGGGCACAGCAAAAGTAGGCTCACAAGCCCGGGAAAAGTCGAAAAGAGGTGACAACCGCTGTGGCAGAGAGCTCGGCTTTCTGCTTGTGCGATAAAGAGCGGTAGCTACTCAGCGAGTGGTGACCGAATTGTGCAACTGCTCGGATTGCTTCTGAAACGCATCAGATCAAGGAGGGAAATGTGAGTTTACACGAGTAAATGACCATTTCCCAACGCAGAGATGGCGCGTTTCAGGATCAAGCTGAATAGTTATTGACCCGGCAACGATATATTGTTGCCGGGTTGATACAAAGACCGAACCGGCTATGCGGCGATCACGGTGGTATGGCTGCGCTACCCTGCCTCATCCTCCGATAGTGGACATGTGGCGAAAGCGCACCACCTCTTCCCTCTCTCCAAACTCGTGCCGCTCCGGCTTCGCCGCAATCGCGTCGAGAATTGCCCGTGTCAGCTCGGCGTCAGACCACCCCTGCCGCAACCCTGCCCCCAGTGGAGCTGTATCCTCCTGACCGAGACAGAGCACCAACTCCCCCCTCGCCGTAAGGCGAACCCGATTGCACCCCTCGCAGAAGTGGCGCGAAAGGGCGCTGATCACCCCTACCCGAGCCGGCCCACTGCCGATCTGATAGTACCGTGCCGGGCCGGCTCCCCTGACCCCCTTGACGGCAACCAGCTCCTCCCCACAGTGGCGGCGCACCCGCTCCAGCACTTTGTCGGCCGGATAGTAGTGGGAGGCGGCGCCATCCCGCCCCGCAGCCCCAATGGGCATGGTCTCGATGAAGCGCAGATCCGCGCCGCGGGCGATGGCATAGTCCAGCATCGCCTCGATCTCTTGATCGTTGACCCCCTTCATAACCACCATGTTGAGCTTTACCGGGCGCATCCCCACAGCCAGAGCTGCTTCGATTCCACGCTGCACCGCCGCCAGATCCCCGCCTCTGGTGATATCTCTGAAGGTAGCCGGATCCAGCGTGTCCAGCGAGATATTGACCCGGGCGACACCCGCTTCATGCAACTCCCGCGCATGCTGCTCCAACAGGTGGGCGTTGGTCGACAGGGAGACGTCACGAATCCCCGGCAACATGGACACCTGCCGCGCCAGTTCCACCATGTCTCGGCGCACCAGCGGCTCACCTCCGGTAAACCTGATCTTGCCGACTCCCAGTTCGGAAAACAGCCGTATCAGGCGCGTCAGCTCCTCGTAGGAGAGAAACTCGGAGCGCGCCGCTATATCCGCACCTTCCGCAGGAATACAGTAGAAACACCGATAGTTGCAGCGATCGGTCACCGAAACACGAAGATAGTCGATACGGCGGCCAAATGAGTCGATCAGGCTTTGCATAACGCGCAACTACTCGGCGGTTGGGAAAAACTATTCTTCAAGGATAAGCACATAGCAGAGAAAATGCCAGACCTTTTCCTGACAACATCTATCCAAAGGCGCTGGCCAACGCCAAAGTGTGCGGCGCCAAAAACACCGCACCTTGGCCACCGTCCACCTGTTATTGACCCGGCAACAATATATATCGTATTCAGCCGTGGCGTGCCGGTTCACAGCAAGGCGGCCCATCGCCATTGTAGCCACTCTACAGCAAGATGGGGTAACGCGGCCTGTCATTGAATATCATGGGGTCAGGGGCTTCAGGCAGGCACCGGACCTGCGTTCCAGTGCGCTGGACAGGATCTCCGAGTGTCGCGGGTGCAGGGATGCACTGGAGCAACCTTGACAGGGGAACGACCCTTGCCTGCGCACTGCGCCTTGTTCCGGCGCCTGCCTGGAGCCCTGAATGCGGCATATATTGTTGCCGGGTCAATAAACAATGTTGCGGGGTGCAAATGACATGTGAACGAACTCTTTCTTGTACTTCGATTCACCGATTCGCTTCACCTTGGCGACACCCATCTTGTAGTTGTAGTTGCCACTGACGCTGTCCACCACGCGACCCTGCAGAGAGTTACTGGTCTGCCCCCTGGCGGTGTTCAGGAAGTATGAGTACAGCACCCCTTTCTTCACCGCCGGGGTAACGATGGCCACTGCCTTGGCGGCTCCCTTGCCCAGCTCGATGTGGCCATTCTTCATCAATGTGGAGAACTGGAAGTCGCTTCCCCCCACCCCCTTGATGGTGTGAGAGTGGTATGGCACGCGATTCGAATGGAGCAGAACCCAGTCACCCGATTCGATTCCACGGACCCTGGCATCTTCCGGATGAATCTCCACGAAGTTCTCTGGCCAGCGCTGGGCGATATAGGGGCGCCGCTCCAGGTCGTCGAACCCCGACTGCCACACTTCGTTGATGCGCCCGTTGGTGTGCCACAGCTCATCACCTTTTGGACTCATCCAGTCCCAGTAGTCGGAGAAGAGGCTCCAAGGGTGCTTCTGGATGTTGATCTTCCCGCTCTGGGAGTTGAAATGGGTGGTCTTCTTGTTGAGCATGTTGGCCCCCACATACCCACCCTTGCTCTGCAGATCCGCTTCGGTCAATGTCGTATCGTGCAAGCGCACCGTGCCGTGCAGCTCCCCTGTGGCGTAGTTGTAGAAGGTAGGCCCCTGGATCCCCTGGGTGCCCATCTCGCGCAGCTTCTGGTGCAGGGTCTTGCCCTCCCTGTGAGCAGCCACCTTGATCATGTGGTAGGCCTTGCGATTGCCACGGCTGAAACGTGAGGATTCTTCGCACACCTCGTTGGAGTCCTTCCAGTCGAAACCCTCGAATCCCATGCGCTTTGCCAGCTGGGAGATAATCCACCAGTCCGGTTTGGCATCTCCCGGCGCATCGTAAAACTTGGAGTAGAGGCGAATGCGCCGCTCACCGTTGGCACGAACGAAATCTTCCTCTCCCCAGGTGGCCGCCGGAAAGAT
>JALSRO010000137.1 GCA_026984715.1 Chromatiales bacterium
CTGGGGCTCTCCAATCTGTTCGGTTCAGAATGGTTCGCCATCCTCTATACCGCATTGTTGATCAATCTTGTGGCTGGAGTGGCATACTCCATTGCCCGCAGGTATGCCTGGTATCGTGGCCGCGTTCCTCCCCGTTTCCAGCTGCAGGGTAAGGGGCATCTCCCACTCCAACTACCTGTTCCATTCGGAACTCTCTCCCCTTCCGGGCGGCAGAGCCGGGGAATGTTCGGTCTATGGGGGACCCCTCTTTTTCATGGGGGTATAGCTGTCATCGTGCTGGGAGGGATATGGAGCGCTTCTGTCGGCTTTGGGGCTCATCTGGAGCTCAGCGTAGGCGAAACGTATCGTGGGCAGCAGAAGAAACTGGTGATGGACAGAGGGGATTCCATGCCAGCGGGCCTGGATGCCGTATTACACCTGGACGGGATAGATGTGGAGGTCTCCCAACAGAAACGGCTGCAGACGCTTCGGGCACGATTTTCATACCGGCGGGAAGGGGGAGCCATCGAACGGAGTACCGTGCGGACCAACCACCCCTTGAAATTGGGGATCTATGAGTTGTCACCCGACAACACCGGTGGCTACAGTGCCGTGTTTGACCGGATACGGTTGGACGGCGAGAGGCGGAGGATGTACCTCCATTTCAATGTTCCGCTGGGTGACTGGAACTGGAACGGTTCATGGAAAGTGGCGCGGGACATCTTGGTGGAGCTGGATGGCACACCGCTCTTCTACCAGATGGTTCTCGAGGGAAGAGAGCCGCAATCACTGCAACTTGTGGTGAAACAGGGAGTGAATACCATATTTTCGGGTGAGCTGCATCCAGGAATGGAGGCCGATCTGGGAGCGTACCGGTTGAGGTATGTGGGAGCGGTCCCGTGGCTGGGGTTCTATCTTGCCTCGGACTATCCGAGATACCTGGTTTTTGCCGGATTTGCGATAACCTTGGCGGGTTTCCTGCTGCATCTGTTGCTTCATCCCCGCAGGCTCGAGGTTGTGCAGGAGGGGGAGAGATGGGCGGTGCGGGTCTGGGCCATGCCGGGAGACTGGAGGCTCGACGAACGGTGGAAGCAGTGGTCATCACACCTCCCGGCCGGCGAATCGAGCTGATGAGGCGTTGGTCGGTCGAGAGCACATGAGAGACCTCACTACAGTTCAGGCTGGTATCGCTCTTCTCTACCTGATGGGAGGTGTGGTACTGGCCGGCAGGCTCATCGGAAGGTGGCAAAGGGTGGAAAGGGCGGCCGTTGGGGTGGCGCTGGTGGGCGGATCACTCCACTTGGCCATGCTGTTGCAGCGTTGGCTGGAGTTTGGTCGGCTTCCTATCGTGACCCGCTACGAGAATATCAGCGTCGACTCTCTGGCGGTCGTGGGTATATATCTTCTGGCTCAGTGGCGGATACCCAGGCTCCGCGTCTGTGGAGTATTGGTGTTACCCGCGGCTGCCATCGGTATGGTGGCGGCATTGTGGTATAATCGGGGCAGTTTCCCCCTCTCCCCCGCGTTGCGGACAGAGTGGATGGTGATCCACGCGACGCTCAACAGCCTGGCTCTCGGTGCCGGCACGCTGGCTGCCGCCGCAATTGTGATCCCCTCCCGAATCCATGCCGAACTGAAGGGGCGTCTGTTGGCGTGGGCACTCTTCCTCTGGTGCGCAATGATTGCCGCCGGCTCCTGCTGGGCCAGTCTGTCGTGGGGGCGTTTCTGGGGATGGGACCCAATCGAGAGCTGGGCGCTGGCGACTGCGCTGGTCTATGCTTTTGTGCTCCATCTGCGGCTGAAAGGCAACTGGAGAGCGACAAAGAGTCGCCTGCTTTTCGGTCTGGTACCCTTCGCGATGATGGTATTCACCACCTACGGTCTGTTGCTGGTGCGTAACAGCGCCCACAGCCGCTATCTGTTCCAGTAGTGGTCGGTTCCCCGGTCGCGTGGGTGGAAAAGCCATCTCTTTCACCCTTTCCCCGGCAGCCTCTCTGCTTTCCTTTCCTTGGGGACAAAAAGTAAAAATGGCGCAAACTGTCAAATACCACATTAATGTTATGGGACAAGGTGCCGATAACATGGCTAACAAGGTGATCAGAAACCGGTTTTTCTGGTTGCGTTGCACAATCGAGTTGTTCCCTGGATAACCTGTACGCAGGGGGAGAGGATAATAGCCATGAAAATTCGCCTGAAATTCTTGTCTTCAAGTCTGAGCGCAGCCGCCCTCATCGGGATGCTGGCTGCTGCGGGTGCTGCACATGCCAGTATCTCCAGCACAAAGCACAATCTCTCCATTAATGGAACCGGAACTGTCCACTCCACCAACGAGACAGAGATCTGTATCTTTTGCCATACACCGCATCAGGCCATAAAGAATGACAACATACCCCTTTGGAACCATACCCTCTCATCCGAGGCCAGCTATGGGGTCTATACCAGTCCCACCTTCGACGGCGCCTCCACCATTCAGGATCTGGGCGGAACCGACGCGACAACGGCTGCGGTCAGCAATCTGTGCCTCTCGTGTCACGACGGTACCATCGCAATCAACTCCCTCAACAACCCCTCAAATGCTACTGGCGCCAACCCGACCATGGTAGGAACTGGCACCGGGGGAGTCATGCCGGCCGGTACTTCGAATATCGGAAACGACTTGACTGACGATCATCCGGTCAACTTCCGCTATGATGCGGCACTCTACGCGGCAGACAGCTCCCTGAACGATCCCGCCGGTCTGACCGGGGTGCGTCTCTTCAACGGTTATGTGCAGTGCGCCTCCTGCCATGATCCCCACGAGAGTACCAACCCAACATTTCTGCGGGTGGACAACAGTGGTAGCGCCCTCTGCCTGAAGTGTCACAACAAGTAAGCCGCGTTCACCAACGGTTCGGCCGTCACGGATGGCTGGGCCGTTGGCTTCCTTCCTGTCTCCGGGTATCGAAATATTCCCTTTCGTTTATTCCCTTTCGTTCCGGTTGCCTTTTTCCCCTGGTGCCGCAGAATCGTCCGGGAAAGCAGGGTCATGCAGAGCTGTTATCCGGGTCGTTCCCGGCGGCCTCCGTTCCGGATGATCTGGATCAAAAAACCAGCGACCATATATTAAAAAATTCTGCAAAAACTTTTTGGGTTTTGGTGTCTACTGCTCCGTGATCAGAACTGGATGCCAGCCATACTACGCCTTTCGGCAGAGTCTCGGTGGTCCTGTCGGGGGAGAGAATAGTACGGGAAGCGGTTTGTATCGAAGGGAACTACTGTTTTAAAAACAAACGAGTATGATTGTATTGTAATATCGATTGTTGCTATCGTGTCGAAGGAGTGAGTGGCGCCCCACCGCATCTCCTCTCCTGAACGGCCCTCACCCCGTGTCTACGGCTCCCGCCTTATCTGTCAGGGCCCTTTTTCCATAAAACCATGTTTGAATTGTGGTTGAATTGCTCTTCGTTCAGTGTCACAATCCGGCACAATCAGAAGGGGTTTTTAACCCTACTTCCAGTGGATATTATCGAAGCTATTCCCGTGTATGGCTGGTGTAAAGATGCCGACGACAGAAGCGATGTTTGACCAATGCTGCCAACAGGAGAACGGGTGTTGAAAAACATTATTCCAATCTTGGGGTTTGCCCTGCTTGTGGTTCTGGGTGGTTGGGGCACCCAGTCGAGGGCCAGTGATGAATTGAATTGTGTGCTATGCCACAAGCATCGCGGCTTGAGCCGGGTGGACGAGAACGGTGAGTTTCGTCTTTTCTACATCAATGAGAAGATGTTCAAGAAAGGGCCCCACAGCAGGAT
>JALSRO010000138.1 GCA_026984715.1 Chromatiales bacterium
GATTTCCTCCCCTGCTTGTGGATCGAGTGCATGGCCTTTTTCAGCAAAGCTTCGAGCTCCTGGATCTCCATCCTCCCCCGGTGTGAGACGATCACCCCTTCCCGCTGCCAGTGCCGCAGCTGTCGGTTCACCACCACCCGAACCGTACCGATCATCTCCCCGAGCGCCTCGTGTGTGAGGTCGTGAATCAGGTGCAGTGGATGTGCCGGGTCGCTGCTGTCGACATGGCGCAGTATCAGCCGCGCCAGACGTGTCTCCGTATCATGGAGCGCCAGATCCCCCGCGAGATCGGCGAGCAGGCGCATCTGCCTCCCCAGATAGGGGAGAAAACTGCGGTTGAACTCGGGATAGTGCTCAATCCAGCGCCTCGCCTCATCCACCGGAATGGAGAGCAGCTCCAGATCGTCGCGGGCCTCGAGGATTGCATCATGGGGATTGCCGTCCAGCAGGCTGATGACATCGAATGCATCCCCCGGCCCCAACATAAACAGGGTTATCATCCTTCCGGTCTCCGGATTGACCCGCCCCATTTTCAGGCGCCCGGAGAGAATCACATAAAAGCGCTGTTCCGTACCGGGGTTGGTGGGGCAACGGCCCCGTTTCCAAGTCTCACGACGAAAACGGCGCAGCATCTCCAGAAGCACCGTGTCCGGCAGGGATTTGAACAGCGGCGACCGCCGCAACTGCGCCATGATGCTCTCTCTATCGGAAAAACGGGGAGACATAGATCTACCTTTGGGGTAACCACATGGCGAATCGGGTAATCAATCCGGGAAGATTGGCAGCAATGGTACCATGAGCCCGCCGACGTTATTGCAAAATCGGGAATGGGGTTCACCCGTTCGATTTGCAAAATGGTGCCGACGAGAGGAGTCGAACCTCCGGCCTACTGATTACGAATCAGTTGCTCTACCAACTGAGCTACGTCGGCGCGGTGCAGTAACCCCCGGTGAGAAGTCGCTTTCCGGGGCGGGATAAAATAATTGTTGCCGGGTTTAGAACGGGCCATACCGCACAGCACAGCGGCACGCTATGGGAAACTGCCCAGCCTGCTTCCACATCTCAGAGAAGACTCACTGTTTCGACCGCCGCTTGCCCTGTCGAATCCACGTCAGACAACATTGCGGCAGCGCAACACCTTCCAGTAACCGAAAAGGTTGACGTTGCGCATCTCCACCACTTCCAGTTGCGTCTTGCGGAGAAACTCCTCCAGATCGAAATCGGGACGAAAGCCAGCCAGTTTCGACAGCGGAGCCAGCAGATTCTCACCTGTCCGAAGCAGCGGATTGCTGGAGCGGAAATGGTTGGCAATGAAGATCTCGCCATTTGGCTTGCATACCCGGGACATCTCCTTTACCAACCGAACCGGATCCGGGACCACCGATACCACATACATGGCAACAACCTTATCGAAACTGTCGTCGGCAAATCGCATCTGCTCGGCGTCCATCTCCAGAACGGCCTCGACATGATCCAGTCCTTCCAGCTCTACCCGCTCGCGCGCCTTGTCCAGCATCTCGGCGGAGATGTCGATCCCGGTAACCTTGACATCATCGGGATAGAGGGGCAACGACAACCCCGTACCCACGCCAACCTCCAGGATGTTGTCTCCCGGGCGGCAATCCAGCGCCTCGATGATTACCTTGCGCCCCGGGTGGAATATGGGACCGAATACGACATCATAGATACGCGCGTAACGCCTGTACGCCGTTTTTATTGCATCAATATTCATCGCCAACCTTCAATATATCTGTCCCGCAATACCACAAGCACTTCCCTATTTGGCAATGAAAGGCCACCGGATTCAGAGCCAATCAAACAAGCTGCCTGCACACCCGCCACCGGATACGCCACAGCCGTCGCTCAATATGCAGAGTCCCAAGGTAGTGCTGCTACCTGCCAGCTCGCTCATGGCAACAATAAAATAATGGTGGGCCGTCCGCGACTCGAACGCGGGACCATCGGATTAAAAGTCCGGTGCTCTACCAACTGAGCTAACGGCCCCAAAATGAAAGTCGGCTATAATATAGCACTTGCCACAAAAAAACAAAGTGAAACCGACCGACTCGCACCATCCAGCAAGCCATGGTGCAGACTGCGCCACGGAACAGCTTGCAGCAACTGGAAACAGCGGAAACCGGTAGTGGCCGGGGCCACGGAAAGGCGCTCCTCCAAAAGTCCAATGGGGAAGGTGTGCTGTTCGGTCCCCAGCAGAGACCCTCCCAAAAAGAGCGCCCCGAGAAGGGCGGCTCGACCAAACATGCCATCCTCCTTAACAGACCGCGGCGGAAAAGGTTATACTTGCCGAATTTGAAAGGCAAAAACCAGTTTATGCGTTACCAAACCGACGATCTGCGCATCGTAGACATCAAGGAAGTCCTGCCGCCGCTCCAGCTCCACGAAGAGTTACCGCTGTCGGATAGCGGCTCCGCAACGGTGTCCGCAACCCGTAACGAGATTCACCGGATACTGGGCGGGGAGGATGACCGGCTGCTCGTGGTGATGGGTCCCTGCTCCATTCATGACACACGGGCCGCGCTGGAGTATGCAGGTCGACTCAAGCAGCTGATGTCCGACGTTCGGGGGGAGATCTGTCTGGTCATGCGGGTTTATTTCGAGAAACCGCGCACCACTGTCGGCTGGAAGGGGTTGATCAATGACCCCCAGCTGGATGGCAGCTTCCAGATCAACAGGGGGCTCCACCTGGCCCGTCAACTGCTGGTCAATCTGGCCGATATGGGGGTTCCCGCCGGGACGGAGTTTCTGGATCTAATCAGCCCCCAGTATGTCGCCGACGCGGTCAGCTGGGGCGCAATCGGCGCCCGTACCACGGAAAGCCAGGTGCACCGCGAGCTGGCTTCCGGCCTCTCCTGCCCTGTCGGCTTCAAGAACAGTACAGACGGCAGCCTCCGTGTCGCTATTGATGCAATTGGCTCCGCGTCTCATCCTCACCACTTCCTGTCGGTGACCAAGGCTGGACGATCGGCGATATTCTCCACATCCGGGAATAGGGACTGTCACATCATCCTGCGCGGTGGAACCAAAGGCCCCAATTATGATCCGGAAAGTGTTGCAAATGCCGTGAAACAGCTGGAACTCGCCGGTCTACCACCCCGGCTGATGATTGACTGCAGCCACGCCAACAGTCTGAAGCAGCATGAGCGCCAGATGATGGTGGGCAGATCCGTCGCGGAACAGCTCGCAACCGGAAATACCCATATCATGGGGGTCATGATCGAGAGTCATCTGGTGGCTGGACGGCAGGATATCGAACCAGGCAAGGAGCTGACTTTTGGCCAGAGTATAACCGACGCCTGCCTGGGGTGGGACGAGAGCGCTTCACTGGTTCAGGAACTGGCGGCTGCTGTGCGTCAACGGCGTCTGGCGAACCGGGTGTAGCTCTGGTGGACAATGACCAGGGCAACAGCGCAGCCGCACCTCTCCGAAAATGGAGGGCGAGTGAACCACCAACCGGTTACACTGTCTATCGAGCGGAACCATCTTTCATCAACTAGTTAAGGAAATCAGAGTGAAATCAAAATTATTGACCATCCTGTCATTGGCTGCAGTGACCGCCATTCCCCTTTCGGCATCCGCTACAGAGCTCAAAACCGAAAAACAGAAATTTAGCTATATCATAGGTTATCAGATCGGTTTTAATCTAAAACGTGAAGGAACGGAGATCGACCCATCGCTCCTCTCCGAGGCCGTTCAGGATGCGCTGAATGGCTCCAAACCCAAACTTTCGAGGG
>JALSRO010000139.1 GCA_026984715.1 Chromatiales bacterium
CAAAAACATCGCTACTCTCGTGCGTGCCTATGGCGAGAACAGGCAGCTGCGCGACGCCGCGAACCTGGTGATCGTTGCCGGTAACCGGGAGGATATCCAGTCCCTGGATGGAGGTGCGCGGAAGGTGCTGCAGGAGCTACTGCTGCTGATCGACCGCTATGATCTGTATGGCTCTATCGCCTACCCCAAGCACCATGATTCTACCGACGTACCGGACCTCTATCGCCTGGCGGCGCGGGTACGAGGGGTCTTCGTCAATCCGGCGCTCACCGAGCCGTTCGGGCTCACCCTTATCGAGGCCGCCGCCAGCGGTTTGCCGTTGGTGGCGACGGAGGATGGAGGGCCCATCGATATTCTGCGTCACTGCCGCAACGGCCTGCTGATCGATCCGATGGATGCCGATGCCTTGGGAAGGGCGTTGTTGACAGTGGTCAGTGATCGGGAGCGTTGGCAGCGCTGGTCGCGGAGCGGCCTGAGCGGGGTGAAGCGCCATTACTCCTGGACCGCCCATGTGAAGCGCTATCTGAAGGAGCTGCAGCGGGTGAAGAGACGTTACCACAAACCGATCATTCGTGCTCACAAGAGCCGCCTGCCTGCCGTCGACCGGATTCTGGTGAGTGACATCGACAATACCCTGATTGGGGATCGGGAGGGGTTGCAGCTGCTGCTGCAGCGCCTTCAGGAGGCGGGCGGCAGAATCGGTTTTGGAATCGCCACCGGCCGCCACCTCAACAGCGCCCTGAAGGTGATCAAGGAGTGGGGGATTCCCCGGCCGGATCTGCTGATTACCTCGGTGGGAAGCGAACTCCACTACGGTCCTGGCCTGGTGGAGGACAGTGGCTGGCAGCGTCACATCGACTACCTCTGGAAGCCCGAGGCGTTGCGTCGGGCGCTCGAGACGCTGCCGGGTTTGAAGCTGCAGGCCAAGGTCAACCAGCGCAGATTCAAAATCAGCTACAACGTCAATTCCTCCACCATGCAGAGTATCGAAGAGATCAAGGCCCACCTGCGCAAGCGGGACCTGCACGCCCGGCTGATCTACTCCCATCAGGCCTATCTCGACGTGTTGCCGGTCAGGGCATCCAAGGGAATGGCGTTGCGCTATCTGGCGATGCGTTGGGGCGTGGAGCCGGAGTGTCTGCTGGTGGCGGGTGACTCCGGTAACGACGAGGAGATGCTGAGCGGCAACACACTGGGAGTGGTGGTGGGCAACTACAGCCCCGAGCTGGAGCATCTCCGCGGTCAGCCGCGCATCTATTTTGCCGGGGCGGGGTATGCCCGCGGGATTCTGGAGGGAATGGAACACTACCGCTTTCTGGACGCGGCATGTGTTGCGGAAGGAGAGAGCTGTAGAATCGAGGGTGACGGCCCGCCGATGGGAGCAGTATGATGAACGAGGAGTTGGAGCAGTATATTGAGTCCCACCGGGATGAGGCGTACCTGTTGTTACGTCACTTCGCCGGTCTGGGACGGCCGTTTCTGCTCCACAGCGAGCTGCAGGATGAGATGGCGCAGTTTGCCGCTCGTCTGGTGCGGCCTGCAGTGCTGGATTCTCCCCTGGCTGGATTGATCCGGGTCTCTCAGGAGGCGCTGGTGAACGCCCCCTGGATCTGGTTGGCGGTGCGCCCCGCGGTGGCCCGCTGGCACTATCTGCGCTTCCATACGGAGCAGCGGGTACACGAGCAGATCTCCGTGGCGGAGTTCTTGGCAGCCAAGGAGCGTCTGGTCGAAGGCAAAGAGAGCGGCTGGACCCTCGAAGTCGATCTGCAGCCGTTCAACCGGGAGTTCCCGCGGATGCAGCAGGCGCGCTCCATCGGGCGTGGAGTCGAGTTTCTCAACCGCCATCTCTCCAGTCGCCTGTTCCAGTCCCCCCAGGGAGGCGATCGCCGACTGCTGGGTTTTCTCCGTGTTCACCAGTATCAGGGGGAGCAGTTGATGCTGAGTGGGCGCATCAGTTCGGTCAGGGTGCTGCGCCAGATGTTGCGCCGTGCCGAGGAGTATCTCGCGGGGCAGCCGCAGGATGCTTCATGGGATGAGGTGGGAAAGACGTTGCAGTCTTTCGGCTTCGAGCCTGGGTGGGGGAGAACCGTTGCCCGTATGCGCGATACCCTGCAACTGCTGGCCGATACTCTGGAGGCGCCCGATCCGGTTACCCTGGAACGCTTTCTCGGCCGCATCCCGATGATCTTCCGGCTGGCCATCATCTCCCCTCACGGCTATTTTGGACAGGCCAACGTGCTGGGGCTGCCCGATACCGGGGGGCAGGTGGTCTATATTCTCGACCAGGTGCGTGCCCTGGAGAAAGAGATGCGCCGCCGTATCCACCAGCAGGGCATCGATATCGACCCCCGCATCCTGGTGGTTACCCGTCTGATCCCCGAGGCGAAGGGTACCACCTGCGATCAGCCTCTGGAGCCAATTGCCGGTACCGATCACGCCGCCATCCTGCGGGTACCTTTTCGCTCCCCGTCGGGCGAGATCGAGCGTCACTGGATCTCCCGTTTCGAGGTGTGGCCCTATCTGGAGTGTTTCGCGGTGGAGGCGGGCAAGGCGCTGGTGGCAGAGCTGGGCGGCAGACCCGACCTCATCATAGGCAACTACTCGGATGGTAACCTGGTCGCCACTTTGCTGTCGGATGAGCTCAAGGTGACACAGTGCAACATTGCCCATGCCCTGGAGAAGACCAAGTATCTCTACTCCGATCTCTACTGGCGTGACAACGAGCAGCAGTACCACTTCGCCACCCAGTTCACTGCGGATCTCATCGCCATGAATGCGGCAGACTTCATCATCACCAGTACCTACCAGGAGATCGCCGGCCGTAAGGACGGAGTGGGTCAGTATGAGAGCTATCAGTCGTTTACCATGCCGGGGCTCTACCGGGTGGTGAACGGTATCGATGTATTCGATCCCAAGTTCAATATCATCTCGCCAGGCGCGGACAGTGAGATCTACTTCCCGTACACCGCTTCCCATCGGCGCTTGACCGGGCTGCATGGCGAGCTGGAGCAGCTGCTGTTCGGCCCGCCGGACGACTCGTCCCGCGGGGAGCTGGCCGACCGCGAAAAGCCACTGCTGTTCACCATGGCGCGTCTGGACCGCATCAAGAATGTCACCGGTCTGGTGGAGTGGTATGGTGAGAGCGATGCGCTTCGTGAGAGGGCCAACCTGCTGGTGATCGCAGGGCATGTGCAGCCGGACCGTTCCGGCGATCATGAAGAGCGCGAGCAGATCGCGCGCATGCATGGGCTGATGGACGAATATCGGCTCGATGGCCAGCTGCGCTGGCTGGGGCGGCATCTGGACAAGAGTCTGGCCGGGGAGCTGTATCGCTTCATCGCAGATCGGCATGGCATTTTTGTGCAGCCGGCCCTGTTCGAGGCGTTCGGACTGACCGTCATCGAGGCGATGGCCTCCGGTCTGCCCACCTTTGCCACCCTCTATGGGGGGCCGTTGGAGATCATCGAAGATGGCGTTTCCGGTTTCCACATCGATCCCAACCACGGGGATGAGGTGGCACGGCGGATCAGCGGGTTTCTGGAGCAGTGCCGCAAGGAGCCGGGCTACTGGGAGCAGATCTCCCGGAATGCCATCAGCCGTGTCGAGAATCACTATACCTGGGAACTGTATGCACAGCGCCTGATGACCCTTTCTCGTATCTACGGTTTCTGGAGATATGTCACGGATCTGGAGCGCAAGGAGACCCACCGCTACCTGGAGATGTTCTATGGTCTGCAGTTTCGGCCGCTGGCCAGGAAGATCTCCCGCTGAAGGGGCGATCGTGACTGTTTGTGCGGGAGGTCTGCCAGCAACGACACTATTTTTTGCACAACGGAAAAGAATGTGATAATGAGTCGATAATCTACTTTGCCACATACCGCTCCTGGATCCATGAAGTTTCTATAACCAATTGAATTGTAATCAATATAATTTGCTGGTTACTTTTTATCCAGGTTAACAAAATCGACCTGATTTCGTACTTTCGCGGCTATTACCACCATTTCATCCACAAAGTTATCCACAGTTATTGTGGATAACTCTCCATTGCCAAATATTACAATTGGTTAACCGGACTGTTTCATATATATTTCACAAAGAAGGGCTAACTCCGGCCAGCCTTTTCGAGGGAGTGGGCCATTTGACATCCCGCCCGCTCATCCACGAACAGCAGCAGTATCAGCCCCAGGAGAAACAGAAGCGCAATGGCCAGAATGGAGAGACGTGGGCTGCCGCTCACTACCCCGACCCAACCCATCATGAAGGGGCCGAGTATTGCTGCGGAGCGGCCCAGCATATTGTAGAAGCCGAAGAACTCCCCCCCCTTGTCGGAAGGGATGATGCGGGCATAGAAGGAGCGGCTCAGGGACTGGATCCCCCCCTGTACCATGCCGATGGTCACCGCCATGGCGAAGAACTCCCATTCGCTCTCCATCCGGCTGGCCCAGACGACCACGATGAAGTAGACGCCGATAGCTAGATAGATGCCCCTCTTGGCCCCCAGCCGCTCTCCCAGGATGCCGAACAGGATGGCGGCAGGAAACCCTACGAACTGGGTGATCAACAGGGCCAGGATCAGGCTGTTGCTGTCGAACCCCAGTGCCAGGCCGTAGTCCACCGCCATCTTGATGATAGTGTCCACTCCGTCGATATAGAGCCAGTAGCTCAGCAGGAACAGAAAGACCACTCGCAGGCGGCGGATCCTCGAGAATGTGGTGGCGAGCTGCCGCAGGGTGGCGATCACACTCTCCAGGGGGCGGGTGGGAGCTGTCAGTGGGCGGGGCTCATGGACGAACAGCAGCAGTGGGAGTGAGAAGAGAGTCCACCAGACGGCGACCAGCAGAAAGGAGTAGCGGATTGCCGCAGCGGGATCCGCCAGCCCGAACCAAGAGGGGTAGAGGGTCATGGTCACGTTGAGAGCGAACAGCAGGCCACCTCCCAGGTAGCCTAGGGCGTAGCCCAGACCGGAGATGAAATCGAGATGTCTGCCGGCCGCGACGTCGACCAGCAGGGCATCGTAGAAGACGATACTGCCGGAGAATCCGATGGTGGCCAGCAGATAGAGGCCGGTGGCAGTGCGCCAGTCACCACTCTCCACTCCGAAGAGGGTGGCGGTCATGAGGATTCCCAGGGCGGCGAACAGGAGCAGAAACAGCTTCTTTCTGCCACCCTGATCTGCAAGGGTTCCCAGCAGTGGTGCCAGAATCACGATTACCAGGCTTGCAGCGGAGTTGGCACTTCCCAGGTGGAGGGTGCTCTGGGCGACATCTGTGCCACTGCTCCAGAACTGTTTGAAGAATACCGGGAAGAAGCCGGCCATAACAGTGACTGCAAAGGCGGAGTTGGCCCAGTCATACAGTGCCCAGGAGATGATCTCCCTCCTGTCACGCGGGATCATGTCGGGGCCGGCAGCAAGGGATCTGGAAGGGCGAACAGCTTTCTGGCCGCAAGGGTGGTCTGGCGCGCAATTCGGAGTGGTTCTTCGTCGCAAAGCTCGGCTATGCTTTGCAGGATTTCCGGCAGGTAGTCCGGGCGGTTGCGTTCGCCATGGTGACCGGCAGGAGGCATGTCGGGGGCATCTGTCTCCAGCAGCAGCGCATGTAGTGGCAACTGCCGGACCAGGCGTCGCAGCCGGTGGGCCCCGGAATGGGTCACTGTACCGCCAAACCCGAGCCTGAATCCCAGTGCAAGGTACTGTTCCGCCTGCTGCAGACTGCCGTTGAATGCATGGACGACGCCCCCCGGAACGTTCTTTCGCCGCAGGCAGCTCAGTGCGATGTCGTGAGCCTTGCGTATATGCAGGATCACCGGCAACCCGGCGTCGGTGGCTATCTCCAGCTGCGCCTCGAAATAGTGGAGCTGCCGTTTGCGGTCCGGCTGATCGACGTAGTAGTCCAGTCCGATCTCTCCTACTGCCACCGGGCGGTGGCGGCGGATCTGCTCCGCAAGTTCGGTCAGTTGGCTTTCATTGTGCTGTTCGACGAACAGAGGGTGCAGGCCGAGTGCCGGGTGAAGCATCGTCCGGTGTTGTGCGCAGAGAGTCAGCAGTCGACCCCATCTCTCCCGGGTCACACCGGGTATGACGATGTTGTTGAGCCCGATTCGTCGGCAGTGTGCCAGTATGGCATCCCTGTCCGGATCGAAGGCCGGAAGATCCAGATGACAGTGGGAATCGAACAGCTCCATGAACGTCGCTACTCCCTTGTGGTGGCGAGGCCCCGTTCAGCGTGGTTCAGGCTGGCCGTTTGTGCTGTGCCGGGTTGAAACAGGTGATCCGGTTCCGCCCGCTCTCCTTCGAGATGTAGAGTGCCTGGTCGGCCCCCTGGAAAACCTCTTCATAGTTTGTCATGCTGCTGCTCAGCTCGGCAACCCCGATACTGGCGGTGACGTTGATGGGCCGGCCCTCGAAAAAGACCGGCCGTTCGGCAATCAGCTCGCGCATCTTCTCGGCTATCTGCGCGGCGTCGGAGGCGTGGGTCTCTGGCAGGATGACTACGAACTCCTCGCCGCCATAGCGGCCGATGAAGTCTGTTTCCCGCACCGCTTTCGCCAGCCGCCGCCCGACTTCGCTCAGTACCTTGTCCCCTGCCAGGTGTCCGAGCGTATCGTTGATCTTCTTGAAATGGTCCAGATCGACCATCAGCATCGACAGGCTGTGGTTGTAGCGGATGGCACGTTTGAACTCCACTCCCATCTGCTCCTCCAGGTAGCGGCGGCTTGAGAGTCCGGTGAGCGGATCGGTGTTGCTGAGCTTCTTGATCTCTTCGGTGCGCGCCTCCACCTCCCGCTCCAGGCGGTCCCGATCCTGCTTCATGCTCTCCAGATTGACCCGGTAAATGGAGTAGGCGATCAATACTGCAAACACGATTCCTGCCAAGGTGGTTGCCATGGCGGTCATCAGCAGCGTGTGGTTGTTGTTGGCATATTCGGTAGCGTCGACCAGCATCAGCAGGGTTTGGGGAGGGGCATCGCCCTGATCCCTGGTGGTTAAGGGGGCGGTGATACGGTACACCGGCTGACCGTGCTCGTACATGAAGATGCCGTTGAAGCTTTTGGCCGATGTGTCGATGTCGGCACTGCTGTTGACCAGCAGGAAATCGCTGCTCAACCGGATGGTGCCGTCGGGGGCCACGATGGAGATCTGCCGGAGGTTTTTGCTGCTGTCGGTGAAGTTGCGCAGAAACTCGTAGTAGTCGAGGGTGTCGTAGACCGCCAGGCTGGTGGTTATCGAACCGGCAATCGCCTTGAGGAGATTTCTGACATCCCGCTGCATGTGTCTGATGGCGGCGGTTCTGAGCTTCTCCTGCATGTAGTTGAGATCCGAGATATCAACGGCGAGATCGATGATGCCCACGAGCTCGTCGTTGGCATAGACCGGATAGGATATTGCCAGCACCGGCGTCATGTCCCGGTTGTCGGTGTAGAAGCGTCCCAGGACTTCGGGTTTCTGCAGGGCTTCCTTGAAACCGGGGCGGTCGAAGGTATGGCCGATCTCGTCCTGGAACATGGAGTTGATGATGATACCGTTGCGATCCAGGTAGCGGAACTCGAAGATCTCCAGGCCGAGCGAGATGTTTTTTACCAGCGTCTGCAGGTTTACCGCCTTGCGGATGGTCTCGAACCGGGTAAGCGCAGCGTGAAAGGAGTGCACCAGATTGATGTTGTCGGTCTGCAGTTGCTGCAGCAGGACGTTTTTCTGGGTAAAGTAGTTGTGCGCCGAGAGCACCGCGAGGATCAGGATCATGGCGGCGAAGGGGAGGATGTTGTAGCGCCGCAGGAATCCTATCGGCCTGTTGTCCCCACCCTGTTTCAGTATGGTGAATATTCCCATTCTGTCGATCCTGCCGGGGTCCTTCCCCTATTTGCCGCTATCGTCACCGGGGAGCGGTGTCTTGTATAGATCGTAGGCTGCCTGGAAATCGTGTGCTGTACGCCGGAAAGAGCGTCCCCAACGTTTGGTGTGACATGACAGGCACATCCGCTTAATCATCTTGGGGCGGTTCTTGCCTGCCAGGAATCCCCCTTTTATCTTCTGCTTGCCTTTTTTCTTCCCGGTGGCAGGGGTGATCCTGGGAATAGCGAAAGGGGTGGCATCATCTGCATGCAGGCGGACGTGCTCGCTGCCGGGACCGTGACACCCTTCGCACTGTACTCCTACCAGCTTTGGGGTCTGGCTGAAGCTGATGAAGCCGGTTTCCACCCCGAATCCGGTGGTGTGGCAGCCGAGACACCGCTTCTCCTCCTGATAGCCTGTTGCCACCAGGTGTTCATAGCTATGGACGTGGGGATCCTTCTTGCGGCCGACGAAGAATTCGCGATGACACAAGCGACACTTGGCATTGCCGGTATAGCGGTACTTCCCCGATTTCATGGCGCGTTCATAGCCTTTGTTCCCCAGCGCCTTGCGTAGTGGGTTGAGGGTGGGTGCGGGGTTGTGGAGCTCCTGCGTGATGCGGATATCCTCTGCCGCGGACTGCTGTGTGACCAACAGCCCCGCCAAGGTAGCCAGCAGCATGGTACTGAGAATGCGACACCCCTGTTTCACCATTATCACCCTTGTCTGAATCGATAGAAACCGGACCACCGGGCTCCGGTCTGTCAGCCACCTATTATAACGGCACAAGAGGGATCTTCCTTTAGCTGTATCCTGTGGAAAAACAGGGGTTCGGAAGGAGGGGGTATCGCAGGTTCGTCCGGATGGAGAAGGGCTCCGATCCGGCATCGATGTGTGCAGCCATTCAGTTGTCGCACTGTATTTTCGGGGGGAGAGAGTGCCGGCGCTCCTGGCGGAGGGTGAGATGGTCCGCGGCGGGTGGAAGGCTATGGCTCCTGCAACAACGCCTGAATCTCTTGCGAGAGCTGCAGGGCCTGCTCGATATCCCGATGGAGTACGTTGAAGTGTCCCATCTTGCGGCCGGGGCGTGCATCCCGCTTGCCATAGAGGTGCAGCCTGGTTTCGGGATGGTTCAGCAGACGTTCCCAGGCGGGAGCCCGTCCGTTCCACAGGTCACCGAGCAGATTGCACATCACCACCGGCGAGAGCAGAGAAGTATCTCCAGCTGGCAGGCCGCACAGCATGCGCACCTGCTGTTCGAACTGGCTGGTCACCGTGGCGTTCAGGGTGAAGTGTCCGCTGTTATGTGGGCGGGGGGCGATCTCGTTTATTAGCAGGCTATTTTCCACGACGAAGAACTCCACCGCCAGAACCCCGATGAAATCGAGCTCCCTGGCTACCTGTCCAGCCAGGTCGACGGCCTGCCGGGCCAGCTGCTCCGGAACCCGGGCCGGGATGATGGAGCGGTTGAGGATCCCGTTGCGATGCTGGTTTTCCGCCACCGGGTAGCAGCTGACTTCGCCATTGTCACCGCGGGCCAGCACGACAGAGATCTCCTGCGACAGATCGAGGCGGCGCTCCAGCACACAGGGAACTCGGCCCAATGTTGTGA
Organism: Chromatiales bacterium; assembly: GCA_026984715.1. GTDB lineage: Bacteria > Pseudomonadota > Gammaproteobacteria > Thiohalospirales > Thiohalospiraceae > DRMK01. The sequence continues at coordinate 9,444 of JALSRO010000139.1, forward strand.
ATGCGGTATCGATTTCATCTTCGGTGGTGATGGTCTGCTGCCCCTTGCCATCATAGCCGCCGGTGGAGGTTTTGAGGAGGGAGGGTACACCAATGGCGCCGATGGCCCTCTCCAGCTGCCCCTGTTCGGTGAGTGCAAAGAACGGGGCGGTAGGAAGACAGTGATTGCGCAGGAATCTCTTCTCCCGTATCCGGTCACGGCAGATACGTAACGCCTCTGGAGCCGGGCGTACCCGGCACATGCGCTCCAGAGCGCGGAGGCTGCTGTCCGGAACGGTTTCGAACTCGGTGGTCACCGCTGCGCACCGCTCCCCCATCTGCTGCAGGGCGTGTTCATCGTCATACGGTGCATGGAGATGTTCGTCGGCTATTGCACCGGCGGGGCTGAGGGGGTCGGGATCGAGTACCACCGTCATATACCCCATGGTGCGGGCGGCCTCGCAGAACATGCGGCCCAGCTGGCCACCGCCCAATACTCCCAGTGTCTCTCCCGGAAGGATCATGGGATCTGCGGCAGCTTCATGGCCTGAACATCACGGGTCTGCCGCTCGCGGAACGCCTCGAGCCGGTTGGCGATGGTTGCATCCTCCCTTGCCAGGAGGGCGGCAGCGAACAGCGCCGCATTGGTTGCCCCCGACTCTCCGATGGCGAAGGTTGCCACCGGGATCCCCTTGGGCATCTGTACGATGGAGAGGAGAGAGTCCTGCCCCTTCAGATAACGGGATGGGACCGGCACCCCCAGCACCGGGAGAGGGGTTTTTGCCGCCAGCATCCCTGGCAGATGGGCGGCGCCGCCCGCACCGGCGATGATACAGGCAAGCCCGCGCGTGGCTGCATCGCTGGCGTACTCATATAATAGATCCGGTGTGCGGTGGGCGGAAACCACTCTGGCTTCATGGGGGATCCCCAGCTCGTCCAGCTGTCGAACGGCATGCTGCATGACGTCCCAGTCGCTGCTGCTGCCCATTACCACGCCCACCAGGGGCTGTTTCATAACCATCTTCTGCCACCTCTGTAACCCCGGTTGCCCGGGAAGGGAAACCTGGAAAACCCCGCATTATGCCAAAGTGTGGCCCCGGTTTCACCATCGATTCGCCGGTGCCGGGGGGGGAAGAAATCTGCAATAGTATGTGTATAATGAATGGCTAAATGCGAAAGTGGCGGAATTGGTAGACGCGCTGGATTTAGGTTCCAGTGGGGCAACCCGTGAGAGTTCGAGTCTCTCCTTTCGCACCAGAATCGAATGGTTTTCACGAGGAAAGAGCATGCAAGTATCTGTGCAATCGACCGGTACGCTGGAACGGCGTATGACTGTGGCTGTGCCCGAAGAGCGTATCTCCAGCGAAGTAAGACAGCGCCTCGACTCCATGCGGCGCCGGGTTCGTATCGACGGATTCCGTCCCGGCAAGGCCCCCCTGCCAGTGGTGCAGCGCAGATATGGGAAACAGGTGCGCGAAGAGGTCATCGGTGAGGTGATGCAGTCCACCCTGTACGAGGCACTGGAGCAGGAGAAACTGAATCCTGCCGGCATGCCGACCATCGATCCCGAAAGCCTCGAGCGGCAGAACGGTCTCGAGTATACAGCGGTGTTCGAGGTCTATCCCGAATTCGAACTAGCCTCCTGCTCGACGTTCCGGATCGAGAAGCCGGTCTGTGAGATCTCCGAGGAGGATATCGACGCCACGCTGGAGTCGATTCGCAAACAGCGCACTCGCTGGGAAGAGAAACAGGGAGCCGCAGCGGATGGCGATCAGATTACCATCAGCTTCGTGGGCACTATCGACGGGGAGCCGTTTGCGGGTGGTCAGGCCGACAACTTCCAACTGGTTCTCGGATCAGGCCGGATGATCGACGGTTTCGAAGAGGGGCTGAAGGAGGTCGAAGCGGGCGAAGAGCGAGTCGTCGAGGTCACCTTTCCGCAGGAGTACCATGCCACCGAGCTGGCAGGCAAGGAGGCCAGCTTCTCGGTCAAGGTGGAGCGGGTCGAGGCGCCGGTGCTGCCGGAGCTGGACGACGAGTTTGCCGGCCACCTCGGGGTTTCCGGTGGAGTGGCGGCCCTTCGGAAAGAGGTGAAGGCCAACATGCAGCGGGAGCTGGATCAGGCGCTCAGGTCACGAATCAAGCAGCAGGTGATGGACAAATTGCTGGAGGCCAACGAGATCGAGCTGCCGAAGAGCCTGGTGGAGCAGGAGGCCCGCAGCCTGGCGGCGCAGATGCAGCAGCGGATGGCGCAGCAGGGGATTGGAGCGGGAGATGGTGCGGCGGATCCTTCCCTGTTCACCGAACAGGCGCAACGGCGGGTCGCATTGGGACTGATCGTGGCACAGGCCATCAAAGCCAACGGGTTTGAAGCGGGGGCGGACGATGTTCGCACAGCGGTGGAGGAGATTGCCCAGCCCTACGAGAAACCCCAGGAGGTCATCGACTGGCACTACTCAGACAAGAAGAGGCTGGCCGACATCGAGGCACTGGTGCTGGAGAACAAGGTGGTCGACTGGGTTCTGGACCAGGCAGAGGTGGTGGACAAACCGGTTTCATTCACCGAGCTTACCGCAAAGAGTTAGTGCCCAGCAGGGGTTTGGAGCGTTGAACCGGCCGGCCTTCTGCGGGATGGCAGATGGGTGGCATGGTTATCGGTACGGCTTAAAGGTAACCATGTGCCGGCCGATTTACTTGAATAACTACATAGGAGATACCATTGGATATACACAACACCGGGTTGGTCCCCATGGTGGTCGAACAGTCGGCACGGGGGGAACGGGCCTATGACATCTACTCCAGACTGCTCAAGGAGCGGGTCATCTTCCTGATCGGGCCGGTGGAGGACCACATGGCCAATCTGGTGGTTGCGCAGATGCTGTTCCTGGAGTCGGAGAATCCCGACAAGGACATCCATCTCTATATCAACTCTCCGGGTGGTGCGGTGACCGCCGGGATGGCTATCTACGATACCATGCAGTTCATCAAACCCGATGTCAGCACCATGTGTATTGGTCAGGCTGCCAGCATGGGGGCGCTGTTGCTGGCCGGGGGAGCTGCCGGCAAGCGCTACTGTCTGCCCCATTCCCGGATGATGATCCACCAGCCGCTGGGCGGCTTCCAGGGGCAGGCAACGGATATCGAGATCCACGCCAATGAGATTCTGAAGGTGCGGGAGCGTCTCAACCGGGTGCTGGCGGCCCATACCGGCAAGCCCATCGAGCAGGTGAGCAAGGACACCGATCGGGATTTCTTCATGGATGGGGAAGAGGCCGTGAAGTATGGTCTGATCGATAGTGTACTGGCGGAACGGCAGGCTTCTGTAGCGAAAAAGTAAATTGATTTCCGGATTCCGCAGCGAGACTTGCAAAACAGGAGAAATTTGGGCAGGGTTGAATATAGGTTCTGCGGGATTGATGAGGTAGATATAGATGAGTGACGAGAAACGCAACGGCAACAAGCTGCTCTACTGCTCTTTCTGCGGGAAGAGTCAGCATGAAGTGCGCAAACTGATTGCCGGTCCGTCTGTGTTCATTTGCGATGAATGTGTGGATCTCTGCAACGATATTATCCGGGAGGAGATCCAGGAGCAGGACGCAGAGGACAGCTCGGCCAAGTTGCCGACTCCGCACGAGATCAACCGCGTTCTCGATGAATATGTGATTGGCCAGCACGGCGCCAAGAAGACCCTCTCGGTGGCAGTATACAATCACTACAAGCGCCTCGAGGTCGGTCAGAGCCGGGATGACGTGGAGCTGGTAAAGAGCAACATCCTGCTCATCGGCCCCACCGGGAGCGGCAAGACCCTGCTGGCGGAGACTCTTGCCCGGCTGCTCAAGGTCCCCTTCACCATTGCCGATGCCACCACCCTGACCGAAGCTGGTTATGTGGGTGAGGATGTAGAGAACATCATCCAGAAGCTGTTGCAGAAGTGCGACTATGACGTGGAAAAGGCGCAGACCGGTATCGTCTATATCGACGAAATCGACAAGATATCACGCAAGTCTGAAAACCCCTCCATAACCCGCGATGTCTCGGGCGAGGGGGTTCAGCAGGCCCTGCTGAAGCTGATCGAGGGTACCATCGCCTCGGTGCCACCGCAGGGAGGCAGAAAACATCCGCAGCAGGAGTTCCTTCAGGTGAATACCGCCAACATCCTGTTCATCTGTGGTGGTGCCTTTGCCGGCCTGGACCGGATCATCCGCGACCGTACGGAGAAGGGCGGGATCGGTTTTGCCGCAGAGATCAAGGCGGCGGATGATGAGCAGGGATTTGGTGAGGTGATAAGCGGCGTCGAGCCGGAAGATCTGGTCAGATATGGACTGATTCCTGAGTTCGTGGGGCGTCTGCCGGTGATGGCAACGCTGGAGGAGCTGAACGAGGACGCTCTGGTGCGCATCCTGACCGAGCCGAAGAATGCTATTGCCAAACAGTTCATCAAACTTTTCGAGATGGAGGGCGTGGAGCTGGAGTTCCGTCCCGATGCTTTGCACACCGTCGCACGCAAGGCGATGGAACGCAAGACCGGGGCCCGCGGCCTGCGCTCCATTATCGAGCATGCATTGCTGGATATCATGTACGACCTTCCCTCCCTGGAGAACGTATCCAAGGTGATTGTGGATGAAGGGGCGATAACGGGTGATTCCGAACCGTTGTTGCTCTATGAAGGTGCCGATCAGCACGTTGCATCGGACAAGTAGCTGCTCCACCCTTCCCGGAAGTGGCAACGGGAGGGTTTCTCTCACCGGTGCTCTTGAAATCCGGCGGGTTTGCCCCTATCTCCTGAGTGGCTGTCCGAGAAAAGAGGCCACTCGGCATCAAATTTATAGAGAAATTTCATGGTAGAGCACCCAGATCAGATATCCGAAGTAGTGGATGAGCCCATCCAGGTTGCGCCACTGCTACCGTTGCGCGACGTCGTTGTCTATCCTCACATGGTCATCCCCCTGTTCGTCGGGAGGGAGAAATCCATCAGGGCGCTGGAGAAGGCAATGGAGAACAGCAAGCAGATCCTGCTTGCTGCGCAGACCAATGCTTCCACCGACGAGCCGGGACTGGATGATATTCACCGGGTTGCCACTCTGGCCAACATCCTGCAGTTGCTGAAGCTGCCGGACGGGACTGTCAAGGTTCTGGTCGAGGGGAGCCAGCGAGCCCGTATCGTGAATTTTCTGAGCACCGAGGAGCTGTTTCAGGCACAGTTCACCATCCTTGCTCCGGACCAGATGGACGAGCGTGAGTCCGAGGTGATGATACGTTCTGTCATCACCCAGTTCGAGCAGTATGTCAAGCTGAACAACAAAATCCCGCCCGAGATCCTCTCCTCCCTCTCCGGTATCGATGACCCCAGCCGGCTGGCGGATACCATAGCGGCGCATATGGCGCTCAAGATCGAAGAGAAACAGAAGATTCTAGAGCTCAACCTGGTTGGTGAGCGCCTCGAATACCTGATGGGGTTGCTGGAGTCCGAGATAGATCTGCTGCAGGTGGAGAAACGGATCCGCCATCGTGTCAAGCGCCAGATGGAGAAGAGCCAGCGCGAATACTATCTCAACGAGCAGATGAAGGCGATTCAGAAAGAGCTTGGCGAGATGGAAGAGGCTCCCAACGAGATGGAGGAGCTCGCCCGGCGCATCGAGCAGGCAGGCATGCCCAAGGAGGCACGGGAGAAGGCGGAAGCTGAACTCAACAAGCTGAAGATGATGTCTCCCATGTCGGCAGAGGCCTCGGTGGTGAGAAACTACATCGAGACGCTGACCAGCGTGCCGTGGAAGAAACGCACCAAGATCCACCGGGATCTGGTCAAGGCAAACGAGATCCTGGAGGCGGATCACTACGGTCTGGAGAAGGTCAAGGAGCGTATTCTGGAGTACCTCGCGGTCCAGCAGCGGGTCAGGAAGTTGAAGGGCCCCATCCTCTGTCTGGTGGGCCCGCCGGGCGTGGGCAAGACCTCGCTGGCTCGCTCCATCGCCCGCGCCACCAACCGCAAGTTCGTTCGCATGTCGCTGGGCGGGGTGCGCGACGAGGCGGAGATCCGCGGTCATCGGCGCACCTACATCGGCTCCATGCCGGGCAAAGTGATCCAGAACCTGATCAAGGTTGGTACTCGTAACCCACTGTTTCTACTGGACGAGATCGACAAGATGGCGGCGGACTTCCGGGGCGATCCGGCAGCTGCGCTGCTGGAGGTGCTCGATCCGGAACAGAACAATACCTTTGCCGACCACTATTTGGAGGTGGACTACGATCTCTCCGACGTGATGTTCATTGCCACCTCCAACAGCATGAACATACCCGGTCCGCTGCTGGATCGGATGGAGGTGATCCGCATCCCGGGATACACCGAAGATGAAAAGCTCAACATCGCCATGCGCTACCTGGTGCCCAAGCAGCTGAAGGCCAACGGTCTGAAGGAGAACGAGATCGGCATCACCGAATCGGCACTGCGGGATATCATACGGTACTATACCCGTGAGGCTGGCGTGCGCAGCCTGGAGCGTGAGATCGCCAAGATCTGCCGTAAGGTGGTCAAAGAGATCCTTCTGAAGGAGAGCGGAGGGAACAGAAAGAGAACCATCACCGCGCGAAACCTGGATCAGTATCTTGGTGTCCGGCGTTTCCGTTTCGGGCGGGCGGAAGAGCAGGATCAGGTGGGGCAGGTTACCGGTCTGGCCTGGACCGAGGTGGGTGGCGATCTGCTCACCATCGAAACCGTGGTCGTTCCCGGCAAGGGAAAACATCAGGTTACCGGCCAGCTCGGTGACGTAATGAAGGAGTCCATCACCGCTGCCATGAGCGTAGTGCGGGCACGTTCCCTCATGTTGGGGATCAAGCCGGACTTCTACGAAAAGCACGATATCCATATCCATGTTCCGGAAGGGGCGATTCCCAAGGATGGCCCCAGCGCCGGCATCGGGATGTGCACTGCGCTGGTTTCGGCCCTGACGGGTATTCCGGTGCGTGCCGATGTAGCCATGACCGGCGAGATCACCCTGCGCGGTGAGGTGTTGGCCATCGGTGGCCTCAAGGAAAAGCTGTTGGCCGCGTTGCGCGGCGGGATCAAGGTTGTGATCATCCCGGAGGAGAACCGCAAGGATCTGACCGAGATCCCGAAGAATGTTCTCGACGAGCTGGACATCCGTCCGGTACGCTGGATCGACGAGGTGCTGGCAATCGCCTTGCAACATATGCCGGAGCCACTTCCGGATGAGATCGACGTACTGGAAAAAGAGAAGCCGAAGAAGAGCGCCAAGCGCAGCGAACTGCGACCGCACTGACAGTCCTTTCCAATCCAGAAATGAGCCTGAAGAGGGGTAGTCTGTGAGCCCTATCAGGCGGCCGGGTTCTGGGCTTTGTTGATGGAACGAAACAGTTCATCCCTTGCCTGGTTGAGGCGCC
>JALSRO010000140.1 GCA_026984715.1 Chromatiales bacterium
GCACGCAAGAGCGTGGCCGCACTGCTGAACGCCGACAGCAGGGAGATCATCTGGACCTCGGGAGCCACCGAGTCCGACAACCTGGCCCTCAAGGGTGCGGCCCACTTCTACTCCGGCAAGGGGAAGCATATCGTCACCTGCAAGACCGAGCACAAGGCGGTGCTCGACTCCTGCCGGCAGCTGGAGCGGGAGGGGTTCGAGGTCACCTATCTGGATCCTGAGCCCAGTGGCCTTGTCGATCTGAACCGGCTGGAGGCCGCTCTGCGTGACGACACCATTCTGGTCTCCATCATGCACGTCAACAACGAGATCGGGGTGATTCAGGATATCAAGTCTATCGGCGAGCTCACCCGCAGCAGGGGGATCATATTCCATGTGGATGCCGCCCAGAGCGCCGGCAAGGTCGCTATCGACCTGCAGGATCTGAATGTCGATCTGATGTCGCTCTCGGCCCACAAGGTGTATGGCCCCAAGGGGATCGGCGCGCTCTATGTGCGGCGCAGGCCGCGGGTGCGCATCGAGGCGCAGATGCATGGGGGCGGACACGAGCGCGGCATGCGCTCCGGAACCCTGGCACCGCACCAGATAGTGGGCATGGGGGAGGCGTTCCGCATCGCCCGTGAGGAGATGGAGAGCGAGAACCAGCGCATCCGGGGGCTGCGGGATCGGCTGCTGAACGGCTTGCAGGACATCGACGAGATCTACGTCAACGGAGACATGGACCAGCGCGTTCCGCACAATCTCAACATCAGTTTCGCCTATATCGAGGGGGAGTCCCTGATGATGGCGCTGAAAGATATCGCCGTCTCCTCCGGTTCCGCATGTACCTCGGCCAGTCTCGAACCATCCTACGTGCTGCGCGCCCTCGGGCGCAGCGACGAGCTGGCGCACAGCTCGCTGCGCTTCTCCATCGGAAGATTTACGACCGAGGAGGAGATCGACTATGCAATCAAGCTATTACATGAGAAAGTTGACAAACTGCGCAAGCTATCCCCCTTGTGGGAGATGCATCAGGAAGGTATAGATCTGGACAAGGTGCAGTGGGCCGCCCACTGAACCGCCAATACCGTATAGAGTGACGTTATCATGGCATACAGCAAGAAACTGATCGACCATTACGAAAACCCGCGCAACGTCGGTACCTTCGACAAGGGGGATCGGAAGGTGGGAACCGGCATGGTCGGGGCGCCCGCCTGCGGAGATGTGATGCGCCTGCAGATCAAGGTGAACGAGGAGGGGGTCATCGAGGATGCGCGCTTCAAGACCTACGGCTGCGGCTCTGCCATCGCCTCCAGCTCACTGCTGACCGAGTGGGTCAAGGGGAAGACGCTGGAGCAGGCGGCAGAGATCAAGAACCGCGACATCGCCGAGGAGCTTGCCCTGCCTCCGGTCAAGATTCACTGCTCGGTGCTGGCGGAGGACGCAATCAAGGCGGCCATATCCGACTACCGGTCCAAGCAGCAGGGTGACGGTGGCGAGCGGGAGGAGGTGGCCTGATGGGGATCTCGCTCACCGAAGCGGCCGCCGACCATGTCCGCAAGTTCCTCGCCAAACGCGGCAAGGGGGTCGGACTGCGCCTCGGGGTGCGCACCTCCGGCTGCTCCGGCATGGCTTATGTGCTGGAGTTTGCCGACGAGATCAATCCCGAAGACCAGGTGTTCGAACAGGGGGACATCAAGGTGATCGTCGATCCCAAGAGTCTCGTCTATCTGGATGGTACCGAACTGGACTACGCCCGGGAGGGGCTCAACGAAGGGTTCCGCTTCAACAACCCCAACGTCGCCAACCAGTGCGGTTGCGGGGAAAGCTTCAGCGTGTGAACCATTTCGAACTGTTCGGCCTGCCCCAGGATTTCGAGCTGGATATCGACCAGCTCGAGGAGCGCTACCGGGAGTTGCAGCGCACCTTCCATCCCGACAAGTTTGCCAATGCCAGCGCTCTGGAGCGCCGTCTCGCCGTCCAGCGCGCAGCCCGGATAAACCAGGCCTTCCACACCCTCGAACAGCCGCTGGAACGGGCGCGCTATCTGCTCGAACTGCATGGCGTTGACACCGATGGGGAGAGGACAAAGGTGGATCAGGCGTTTCTGCTTGAGCAGATGAATCTGCGGGAAGCACTGGCGGAGATTCGTAATCAACCCGATCCTGCAGCCGCTCTTTCCGAGCTGACCGAAGAGATTCGTCATCGCACCGAATCTATTGTTCAACAGTTGGGCGAGCAGTTCCGGGACGCTTCCGAGCACTCCCTTCTGGCTGCGCGAGAGGGGGTCGACAAGTTGATGTTTCTGAATAAACTTCAGCGGGAAGCCGATGAACTACATGATGAATTGCTGGAGTATTAGTCGTGGCGTTGTTGCAGATCAGTGAACCGGGTCAATCCCCCGTGCCGCATCAGCACCGGCTGGCGGCGGGGATCGATCTGGGCACCACCAACTCGCTCGTTGCCACCGTGCGCAGTGGCAGCGCCGATGCCCTGCCCGACAGTGACGGGAACTATCTGCTGCCCTCCGTGGTTCACTACCGCAGCGGCGAGCCGCCGCTGGTCGGCGAGGCCGCCAGGGAGCATCTCTCCACCGATCCACAGAACACCATCAGCTCCATCAAACGGTTGCTGGGGAGAAGCGCGGCCGATATCTCTGCCGGTGGTTTCCGTCTTCCCTACCGGATGGTTGAAACCGACTCCGCCGTGCCGCGCCTGCGCACCGCGGCCGGTGACTTCACTCCGGTCGAGATCTCCGCCGATATTCTGCGGGTGCTCCGGGAGCGTGCCGAGCAGAGCCTGGGAGGCGAGCTGGAGGGGGTCGTGATCACCGTCCCGGCCTATTTCGACGATGCCCAGCGGCAGGCGACCCGTGACGCGGCCCGCCTTGCCGGACTCAATGTGCTGCGTCTGCTGAACGAGCCCACCGCTGCTGCGGTAGCCTACGGGCTGGAGCAGGGAGCAGAGGGGATCTACGTGGTCTATGATCTGGGTGGCGGCACCTTTGATGTCTCCCTGCTGAGGCTCACCAGAGGGGTATTCGAGGTGCTGGCCACCGCGGGCGACACTGCGCTGGGTGGCGATGACATGGATCACCTGATAGCGGAGTGGATCATGCAGCAGGCCGGTATCGAAGAAGATGCCGGACACCACCAGCTGCGCCGCCTGCTCGGCGTTGCCCGCAGCGTCAAGGAGAGGCTCACCGGCGACCAAATCGCGCCGGTCAGGCTGGAGCTGGATGACGGTACCCACTGGGAGGGAGAGCTGAGCCGGGATGAGTTCAACCGACTGCTGGAGCCCCTGGTCAGGAAGACACTGACTCCCTGCCGGCGGGTACTGCGTGATGCCGGGGTCAGGGCGGAAGAGATCCGCGAGGTCATCATGGTGGGTGGCTCCACCCGCGTCCCGCTGGTGCGCGAGCTGGTTGGCGAATTCTTTGGCCGGGAACCGCTGACAGAGGTGGATCCCGACAAGGTGGTCGCCATTGGCGCCGCCATCCAGGCCGACATCCTGGCGGGGAACAAGCCGGACCAGGAGATGCTGCTGCTGGATGTGATTCCGCTCTCGCTGGGACTGGAGACCATGGGCGGCCTGGTGGAGAAGGTCATTCCGCGCAACACCCCCATTCCGGTGTCGCGCGCCCAGGATTTCACCACCTACAAGGATGGCCAGACAGCGATGGCCATTCACGTCCTGCAGGGAGAGCGTGA
>JALSRO010000141.1 GCA_026984715.1 Chromatiales bacterium
ATATGGCCTCTACCCGACCACAGGAAAAAAGCTGTTTCAAAAGGCAGATGACTGAACAGCCGGTTCACGCGGGCAACACTGTCACGGACGGGAGTGGTTCACCGCATCCCTCCCCCGGACCGGGTATCACGCTTTCCGAGCCAAAGGCCTACTACACCGCGCGTGGCATAAGCAACGAACCCATGCAGATAGCGCGCCCCGAACAGGCTCCGCTTCTCCTCCGGTACAACGGCATAGACAGAACTCCCCTCCGGGAGGGGAGGGCCTTTCAGACTGATACGCATCCCCTCCGAGCTGACATCAAGGCATCGGGCATCCACGGTTCCTGCATCGCTGCTCTGGAGTATGACACCAAAACTCTCGGCATGGCGGGAAAAATGACGATGTTCCTCCATCTTTCAGGTCCTCGGATTCAGAGCACTCCTTCACCATGGTCTGAACACCGGAAAGAGTACGAAACTATCGGAATTTACTCGACCGAATGCACAATCGATTGCACCCGGTTCCGCCCATGAAGGGGCCCATCGGGCCAGCGAAACACCCACCCCCCTCCTGCCACCCAGGCCCCTGAAGATCCTTTGGTGTTGGAGAGTCGATCATCTTCATATATAGACCGGACTCCGGTAAAAAGCAAGATAGCGGCCCGGCTATCGAAGCCCCAATGGAGCTGGTACCTGCCTCCTGGACAGAACACGGGAAGAGCGCCAAGCCAGCAGAAGGTCTCAGATCAAGGGCCTGAAATCAGTTTTCGGTGCTGTTGATGCAGTACCTCCGCCTCCTTGGCATACTGCTTCAGGATTTCCAATTGTGCCACTTCCGTGTGAAATCTGCGTCGTAACAGAACACCCTGCTCGCGCCAGTGATGCAGATGCCGGTTCACCACCTGGCGCACTGATCCAATCATGCGGGCCAATGCCTCGTCGTGCAGGTCGTAGATCAATCTGAGCTGGTGGTGGCCATCGCCGTCTTGCTGCCGATGCGGGAGGATATGGCGCAACATCAACCGCGCCATCCGGGTCATGGTATCGTGAAGAGCCAGATCGGAGGCCAGATCCTCCATCCTGCGCAACTGCTCCCCGATATAGGGCAGAAATCTGCGATTGAACTCCGGATGCCGTTCGATCCAGGTGCGTGCCGCCTGCAGGGGCACCGAGATCAAGAGAATGTCGTCCAGCGCTACCGGCATCACTTCATGGGGAGCCGAGTTGAGCAGGGTCACCATATCGATTCCGTCCCCCGGTCCGAGGATATAGAGGGTAATCGTGCGCCCCGTCTCGGGATTGATCCGCGTCACCTCGAGTCGCCCCTCGATCAGTAGATAGAACCGCTCCTGGAACATTGCTGGATCCAACCGGGTGCCACGCCTCCAGGTACAACGCCGGAACAGCACCAGCATCTCTTCGAGCAACCCGTCCGAGAGCCCGGAAAAAAGCGGTGACTGTTTGAGAACCTGCTTGTAGTGGCACGTCTCGACCGGACTCTTTTTCATTTGGAAAACTCCTTTTGTTCAGCAATGAAAATCCCTCGCGATCACGATGGCATCCACCACCCTTGCCCGCTGCGCCAAGGCAGCTACACCGGAGCATACTCCAACCGCCTTCCCCTTCTGTATGGGTCCTTCATGTTCCGGTTTCAATGCAGGAGCCAAGATTGAACTGACTGTTACCGTACGCACAGAGACCGGTGTATCCTTTATTTATTAACCCGGCAATTACCGAACGACAAATCATGAACGACCCCACGATGCTCCACCGTATACATTGGAAAATGCACGAAATGCTGGTTGTCTCAAGTGCCCAGTGGGGCAGCGGTGTAGTAACGACTGGTTCTGGCGCAGACCCCACCCCTCCTGGATCCTGTTCAGCGCCACCTTCTCGACCCGGATAGCGGGAACCCTGATCGCAGCGCACGGCATTTTCATCCCCCCATCGGCTGGAACACCGCCTTCTACATGTGGGGCTACGCCCTCGCCTGGTTCTTCATCAACGATGTGATAAAAATGGTAACCTACCGCCTGCTCGGCCGATGCCAGCCTACAGTTGAGCCCTGACACGCTTCCGGCCGGCACCGAACGCCCGCCACGCCAGTACCGCAATCCCCCCCCCTATCGCTCCGTAGAGATGGGCATCCACCACCACACGTCCTTCGATGAGTTTTTCAGATGTGGGCATGGCACCGGCAAACTGCTCCCAGCCGAGTTTGGCTACAACCACCAGCAACAGGAACCAGCCGGTCTTCCGATCGGTTCTCATCTCCAGCACGATTCCAGCCAGCATCAAGCCATGCAGAGCCCCGGAGAGGCCGACATACCAGTGCAGCGCCGGGTTGAGCCACCAGAGCCCGACACCAACGGCCAGGGCGGACACCAGGAGTACCCACCCCCAGAAGAGGGGGGTTCCATGACGCCCGAACAGCAATGCGATCATGAACATGCCAGCCATGTTCAAGGCCCAATGGTACCAGTTGAGATGCACCAGTTGGGAGCTGAACAGCAGTAGGACATGGCCATCGTCCAGCAAGCTGCGATCGAAGCGAAGCCACTCCACCCATCCCAGCGCCTGAAACAGCGCAGTCAGCAGAAACAGCCCTCCCCATACCACCCAGTGAGTACGATACAACTCCGTCATGCGGAAACACATTCCGACACCCCTTAAGTATCAGTTTGCAAATAGATGTTTATATTGATTAGACTGTAAGGTTTCAATATGCCACGACTCAATAACAATGCACGTGCTGAACAATAAAAAACCCCGCGTATTGATTGTGGACGACGTGCCGACGAACTGCCGTGTCCTCATGAATTCACTCAAGAGCGATTACGATATCGAAATCGCCACCAGCGGCGAACAGGCCCTGGAGATGGTTATTGTAAACCAGCCCGATCTGATTCTGCTGGATATCATGATGCCCCGTATGGATGGTTACGAGGTATGCAGCCGCCTCAAGCAGGATGCCGCCCTCCAGGAGATCCCCGTCATCTTTTTCACCGCAAAGAGTGACAAGGAGGATGAAGCGAAGGGATTCGAGTGGGGGGTGGTCGACTATATCTCCAAGCCCTTCTACATCCCGGTGGTGAAGGCGCGCATCAAATGCCATCTGGAGCAGAAAAAGAAACGTGATCTGCTACTCCGGCTGGCCTCTATCGACCCTCTCACCGGAATCCCGAACCGACGCCACTTCATCGACGTATTTGGCGTGGAGTGGCGGCGTGCCATGCGGGGGGGGAGCTCCATTTCGCTGATGCTTCTGGACGTGGACTTCTTCAAGCAGTACAACGACACCTATGGCCACACGGCAGGAGACGAATGCCTCAAGACCATCGCCCAAAGTCTGAACCGCTCCCTGAAACGCCCCGGTGACTGCGCCGCCCGAATTGGCGGAGAGGAGTTTGCCATCCTGCTTCCGGAGACCGACGCTCTGGGAGCCGCCCTGCTGGCAGACCGAATCCGCCAGGATATAGACGAGCTGGGCATAGAACACAGTGGCTCGCAACCATACGGCCACGTCACAGTCAGCGCCGGGGTGGCGACCACCACACCCAATGACAAAATGGAGCGTCAGATCCTGCTCAACGCTGCCGACGAGATGCTCTACCAGGCCAAGGAGAGGGGACGCAACCAGGTGCTGGGAAGGGAGCTCTGACGGGCTGCCAAAAAAACCG
>JALSRO010000142.1 GCA_026984715.1 Chromatiales bacterium
ATTTCGAGGGCGATCCGGTAATGCCGGGCTGCCTTGGACTGGACGCCATGTGGCAGCTGGTGGGATTCTTTCTGGGGTGGAGTGGCGGACCCGGTCATGGCCGTGCCCTGGGGGCCGGTGATGTCAAGTTCAGCGGCCAGGTGCTGCCGGACAACAAGCTGGTCACCTATCAGATCGACCTGAAACGGGTCATCAAGCGAAAGCTCTTCATGGGAATCGCCGATGCCACGATGCAGGTCGACGGACGGCAGATATACACGGCCAACGACCTGCGCGTTGGCCTGTTTACATCCACAGAAGGTTTTTGAGGTCAGATTATGCGGCGTGTGGTCATTACCGGACTCGGTATCGTCTCCAGTATCGGTAACAACAAGCAGGAGGTGCTCACCTCTCTCCGGGAGGGGCGCTCCGGTATCGAGTACAGCGACGAATATGCGGAGCTGGGTTTCCGCTCCCATGTTCACGGCCCGGTACGACTCGACTACCGGGAGCTGATCGACCGCCGGCTACTGCGTTTCATGGGAGATGCCGCTGCGTTCAACTACCTGGCCATGCAGGAGGCAATTCGCGACTCCGGCCTCGAACAGCGGGAAATCTCGCACCCCCGTACCGGCATCATCGTCGGTTCCGGCGGGGCATCGAACGTTACCGTGGTAGAGGCCGCCGACATCCTGCGCAGCAAGGGGGCAAAGCGGGTGGGGCCCTACCGCGTCCCCCGCGCCATGGGAAGTACCACCTCTGCCAACCTGGCGACCGCCTTCAAGATAAAGGGGATCAACTACAGCATCAGCTCCGCCTGCTCCACCAGCGCCCACTGCATCGGCAACGGAGTGGAGCAGATCCAGCTCAATAAACAGGATATCGTTTTTGCCGGTGGCGGAGAGGAGTTGCACTGGTCGATGTCGGTACTGTTCGATGCCATGGGCGCCCTCTCCTCCCGATACAACGATACCCCGGCCACCGCCTCACGCGCTTTCGACGCCAATCGCGACGGCTTCGTCATCGCCGGGGGCGGCGGACTGGTAGTGCTGGAAGAGCTGGAGCACGCCAAGGCTCGGGGCGCCAGGATCTACGCCGAGGTGGTCGGTTACGGTGCCACATCGGACGGGGCAGACATGGTGGCTCCTTCCGGTGAAGGGGCGGTTCGCTGCATGCAGATCGCCATGAGCACCGTCGATGGCCCCATCGACTACATCAACGCCCACGGCACCAGCACCCCTGCAGGAGATATCACCGAACTCAAGGCAATCCGCGAAGTGTTCGGTGAGCAGCTACCGGCCATCTCCTCCACCAAATCGCTGACGGGCCATGCCTTGGGCGCTGCCGGCGTCAACGAGGTGATCTACTCGCTGCTGATGATGGAGAACAGCTTTCTCGCCGCCTCGGCCCACATCGAACAGCTGGATCCGGAGGCGGAAGGGTATCCCATCGTGCGTCAGCGCCAGGACAACGTCACCCTGAACCGGATCATGTCCAACAGCTTCGGCTTCGGGGGCACAAATGCCTGCGTGGTATGCCAGCGCTGGCCGGAATAGACGGCAGAGCCGCCATCCGGGCGGTCACAGGCATCACATCTTCGTCACTCCAGAATGCAGCAACGTGATCTACGGCGACTGAACCCACTGCTGAATCTCCTGGCGGATGGAAGGTTCCACTCTGGACAGGAGCTGGGCAGAGTACTGGGAATCAGCCGTACCGCCGTATGGAACCGGCTGCGCGCCCTCCGGGAGCTCGACCTCGAGTTGCAGGCGGTCTCCGGCAAGGGGTACCGCCTCGGCCGGCCACTGGAGCCACTGCGTCACGAGCTGATCCTCTCGCAACTGGATCAGGTCAGCCAGGCCCTGCTCACTGAGATGGAGATCCTGACACGGGTGGACTCCACCAACCACTACCTGATGAGCCGTGGCAAATCCGGCGCGGCCTGCCTCGCAGAGTATCAGCAGGAGGGACGCGGCAGACGGGGACGTAGCTGGCACTCCCCCTATGGGGCCGGCATCTGCCTCTCCCTGAGCTGGCAGTTCGACAACTGCAGAAGCACCCTTTCTGCCCTCGGCCTGGCCGCCGGCGTCTGGATCGTCGAGGCGCTCCAGGCGGCAGGAGTAGGCGGGCTGGGACTGAAGTGGCCCAATGACGTACTCCATGGGGGCAAAAAACTGGCAGGTATCCTGATCGAGATAAGGGGGGAGACGGAAGGCCCCTGTCTGGCGGTCATCGGGGTGGGACTCAACGTCGATATGCCGGAAAGAGCCGCATCATCGATCGGACAGCCATGGACCGATATCCGCACCATTACCGGCAGACAGCCGGAGCGCAATCGCATTGCCGGACTGCTGCTGCACCACCTGTTGAAAGGTCTCGCCAACTACCGGCAACAGGGTCTGACCACGGTGCTGGAACGGTGGAACCGGCTGGACTGCTTGGCGAACCGACCGGTTCAGCTGCAGCTCCCCCGGGAGACGGTGACCGGCACCGCCCATGGCGTGGATGAAACCGGAGCGCTGCGCCTGCACTGCAAGGAGGGGGTACGTCTGATTCACAGCGGCGAAGTGACCCTGCGGCCGGAAACATGAACTGGCTGATCGTGGATGCGGGGAACAGCCGCCTCAAATGGGCCCGCTGGGATGGCTTCCGGCTGACACAGGCTGGTGGCATTGAATATCGACAGCACCAGCTGCCGCAACTGCTGGCGCGCTGCTGGGGGGAGCTCTCTCCACCACAGCGGATCATCGTGGCCAGCGTCGCAGGGCAGCAGTTCGACACAGTACTGGCCGACTGGTGCCAGAATTTCTGGACCGTGACGACTGAATTTCTCACCAGTGAAGGTCGCAGCCATGGAGTGACCAACGGCTACCGCGAAGCTGCCCGGCTCGGCGTGGACCGCTGGGCGGCGATTGTCGCCGCCTGTCACCTCCATCCCGAACGGGATCTCTGTATCGCGGACTGCGGAACTGCCACCACCCTCGACAGCGTGGATTGTCACGGCAATCACCAAGGGGGGTTCATCCTGCCCGGATTGACGCTGATGCAGGAGTGTCTGCAGCACACCGCGGCAGCGGTTCCCCTCCGGCCACCGGTTGCCGAACCTCTCCGGCCGGGCCACGACACCCGGAGTGCCGTGGCCGGTGGCGCCCTGCTGGCAACCACGGCCGCCCTGGAACAGTGGGTCAACACGCTGGATGCCGCCGAGGGTTCTGAAGTAACATGCATCATCACAGGGGGCGCCGCGCCCTTGCTGCTCCCACACCTTCGCAACAGATGGCTCCACCGGCCAACTCTGGTGCTGGAAGGGGCGAGGATCCTGGCTCACAACTCATTAGACAGTAGATAGGCAACAATGAGGTGGTTATTTCTGCTACTGCTGGCAGCCAACATTCTGTTTTTCTCCTGGAACTGGTTCAGGGGCGAAGAGAGGGACAATCCCTATCGGCCCGCAGCTGCCTCCCCGTCAGGCGGAAAAGGTCTGGTACTGTTGAGCGAGCTGGCGCCTGCCGAACCATCAGCCGCTCCCGCTGCCGATGAGAAGGAGCCGCCCCCCCCTCCCTCCCCGACCGTGGCCCCCAAATCCGCTTCGGTTCCGGCAGCGAAAAGAACCGCTCCCGAAAAGAAGAGCACAACCGCTGCTCCCGAACAGCCGGCAATCCC
>JALSRO010000143.1 GCA_026984715.1 Chromatiales bacterium
CTTCCTGTTCTCCCGTCAGGCAGCAGAGAGGCAGGCTTTCGGCGCACACCTATCCCGAAGCAGCTGCCCGAGAAGGCGCTCCTCCCTGCCGTCGATTGAATGAAACATGACACCGATACCTTCATCTTCCACACGCACCACCCAGCCATGCAGCCAGACATCACGGGAGATCTCGATCTCCACCACCTTGCGGTCCGACACCGCTTCCCCGGGCAGCTGGATAAACATCCCGTCCGGCGAGATGTCATGAGTCCTGCCATGCAGCGTCAAGCCACCGCGGCCATGTACCACCACGTCCATAGACAATTCACAACGGTTTCTCAATCGATGCTCCATACTCCTGCTCCTGTGTATCCATGCATCGTGCCGCAGCCCCTGGCGCCAGCACTTACAACGCTACGGGATCTGCCTTCCATCTATCAAAATAACGATGGGGGTCATCGCCGAATCTATCAAGGCACCCTTGAACATAATCGAGAGTTGGCCGCGGTGATTTTTGGGGAACCTTCGTCATCTCAGTCCCGCGGGCGCCGGAAGATGAACTCCGCTACGGAGATATGCTTGCTGTCACCGCGCCGGATATCGACCTTGATGCGATACAGCTCCGGCTCATGCAGCGTGAAGTAGTTGCCATAGCTCAGTGGTTCGTCGCGCATCGGCTCCAGCGTCCTGGTGCTGCCACCCATGCCGATCAGCGAGACAGTTGCCTTGACCCGGGCGTCGGTGATCCGTTCGCGGGTCTTGCTGTCAAACAGGGCAACCAGGATGTGGTAGCTGTGCCCCCTGTCCACCCTGCTGCCGTGCATACCGGGATGTTCCCGGGTGAGCTGTGCTGGCATGACACCCAGATAGACATCCATGCCATCGACCTGTTGATGGCGCTGCGAATCGGCTGCCAGAACCAGGCCGGCAGCAAACAGAAATGGGAAAAAAACAGCCGGTTTTCTATATCGCATTGTCTCTATCCTCCGTTACAGCCCGTGAGATATTGGCCGCATCCAAACCACCAGGAGCATTCACCGGCACCATGCATCACTGTTCATCTCTGTCTGGACAAATCGGACAGAGATAAGCATAGAACTTGTGTGCCGCACACAGGTCAAGAGCCTGCCTTGCTTTGGAACACTCTACTCCCGGAAGGCAATGTGCCCATTCGCAATCAGAAAGGAGTATCAGACCGCTGTTACAGCTTCACTCTTCTCAACCTGAGCGCGTTGGAGATCACCGATACCGAGCTGAAGCTCATCGCCGCGGCGGCGATGATCGGTGAGAGCAGGATGCCGAAGAAAGGGTAGAGGATGCCGGCGGCGATGGGGACTCCCGATGCATTGTAGATGAAGGCGAAGAACAGGTTCTGGCGGATGTTGCGCATGGTGGCCCGGGAGAGACGCACGGCGCGCACGATGCCGCGCAGGTCGCCCTTGACCAGGGTCACGCCGGCGCTCTCCATGGCTACGTCGGTGCCGGTTCCCATGGCGATGCCTACGTGGGCCTGGGCCAGTGCCGGGGCATCGTTGATGCCGTCTCCGGCCATGGCGACGATGCGCCCCTCTGCCTGGAGCTGCTTGACGATCTCCGCCTTCTGCTCCGGCAGCACCTCGGCTTCGACCCGATCGATGTCCAGTCTGGAGGCCACCGCTTCGGCGGTCTTGCGGCTGTCGCCGGTGAGCATCACCACCTGGATTCCCTCCTTGTGCAGATCGCGGATCGCTTCGGGGGTGGTCTCCTTGATGGGGTCGGCGACGCCGATCAGTCCGGCCGCCCTGCCGTCCACCGCCAGCAGCATCACCGTCTGACCTTCGGCCCGCTGACTGTCTGCCAGCCGGGGCAGTTCTCCGGCATCGATGGCGAGATCCTGCAGCAGCTTGAGGTTGCCCAGCGCCACCTTGCGGCCATCCACGACGCCGGTGACCCCCTTGCCGGTCACCGACTGAAAATTGTCGGCCTGAGTCAGCTGCACCCCTCTCTCTTCGGCACCCTGCACGATGGCCTCGGCCAGCGGGTGCTCGCTGGAGCGCTCCAGGCTGGCGGCCAGGCGGAGGATCTCATCCTCCTGAAAACCCTCGCCGGCAACCACCGAGACCAGCTTCGGCTTGCCTTCGGTGAGGGTTCCGGTCTTGTCCACCACCAGGGTGTCCACCTTCTGCATCACCTCCAGCGCCTCGGCGTTCTTGATCAGCACGCCCATCATCGCTCCCTTGCCGGTGCCCACCATGATGGACATGGGGGTGGCCAGTCCGAGCGCACAGGGGCAGGCGATGATCAGCACCGCCACTGCGTTGATCACCGCGTGGGCGAGGGCGGGCTCCGGTCCCCACAGGCTCCAGACGATGAAGGTGACGATGGCAATCACCACCACCGCGGGGACGAAGTAGCCGGCGACGATGTCCACCAGCTTCTGGATCGGAGCGCGGGAGCGCTGCGCCTCGGCCACCATGTTGACGATCTGCGCCAGCAGGGTGTCCGCGCCCACCTTCTCGGCCCGCATCAGCAGACCGCCGGTGGCGTTGACGGTGGCGCCGATCAGCTTGTCCCCCGCCCTCTTCACCACCGGGATGGGTTCGCCGGTGACCATGGATTCGTCCACGTTGCTCTCACCGTCGATCACCACCCCGTCCACCGGGATCTTCTCACCGGGTCGCACCCGCAGGATGTCGCCCGGTTTGACATGTTCCAGGGGAATATCCTCCTCGGTACCATCTTCACGAACGATGCGCGCCGTCTTCGGCGCCAGGCCGAGCAGCAGTTTTATCGCTGCGTTGGTCTGGCTGCGGGCCCGCAGCTCCAGCACCTGGCCCAGCAGCACCAGCGCGGTGATCACCGAGGCGGCCTCGAAATAGACCGGGATCACCCCCATCTCGTTGAACACCGTGGGCGGAAAGATGCCGGGCAGAACCACCGCGATGAAGCTGTAGGTCCAGGCGACGCTCACCCCGAGGGCAATCAGGGTGAACATGTTGAGATTGCGGGTGACCACCGAGCGCCAGCCACGCACATAGAAGATCCAGCCGCCCCACCAGACCACCGGCGCCGACAGCACCAGCTCGATCCACTGACGGATCTTCGGATCGATGATCTCCGCCATCGCCTCCGGCCAGAATTCGGCGGCCATGGCGCTCAGAAAGACCGGAATCGCCAGCAACGCACTCACCCAGAAACGGCGCGTCATGTAGTCCAGCTCGCTGCTGTCCTCCTCCGCCTCCACCGTGCGCGGCTCCAGCGTCATCCCGCAGATGGGGCAGTTGCCAGGCTCGTCACGGATGATCTCCGGGTGCATCGGGCAGGTGTACTCTATCCTGGTGGCAACGCTGGGAACTGTTTTCGGCTCCAGTGCCATACCGCATTTCGGGCAGCTTCCGGGGCCCTTCTGTTCAATCTCGGGGTGCATGGGGCAGGTGTAGATGGCCGACTCGTCCGCCGCCGCGGCACCGCCCTGCGGCGCCGCAGGGGCAGCATCATGTGCACCCGAGGCGCAACACTCGTGATCCTGCTCCGCCCCCTCCTGCAGATACTTCTCCGGGTCCGCCTTGAATTTATACAGACAGATCTCGCTGCAGAAATGGTAGATCTGCCCTTCATGCTCGAACCGGAATTTCGACTCCTCGGTAACACTCATACCGCATACTGGATCTTTCA
>JALSRO010000144.1 GCA_026984715.1 Chromatiales bacterium
GGTAGCCGAAGGAGCTGAGGCCGCTGCCAAAGTCATCCAGGGCAAAGCGGCACCCCAGCTTCTTGAGGCGGCGAATCAGGCTGGTGGCGTAGCCGAGGTTGTCGATTGCGGCGGTTTCGGTAATCTCGAAGCAGATTCCGTCGGGGTCGATCCCGGTCTCCTCCAGCTGTGCGATGATGAAGCGGTAGGCCTCATCGTTGAGAGAGTGGCCGGAGAGGTTGATATTGTACATGGGGGGGATTCTGTTGTTGCTGTATGCCACCCGGGTCTGTCCCTGGATCAGCTCGAAGGAGCTCTTGATCACCCAGCGGTCGATGTCCCGCATCATGTCATAACGCTCCGCTGCCGGAATGAAGTCGCTGGGCAGGATATGTCGGCCATCTTCGCTCAGCATACGCAGCAGGATTTCGTAGTGGGGCCGGTTGCTCAATCCTGGATTCAACGGCATGACGGACTGGCGTGCAAGATAGAAACGCCGCTCGTCGAACGCTTTGCTGATACGGTGCACCCACTGCATCTCCCCCTGCCGCAGTGCCAGGGCGCTGTCGTCCGGCTGGTAGATGTGCAATCGGTTGCGTCCCTGATCCTTGGCGATGTAGCAGGCGGAGTCGGCAGTGCGCATGATCTCCTGCAGCCCCCCGCTCCGGGCATCGAATGGAACCAGTCCGATGCTGACTCCCACTTCGAAGATCTTGTCCTCCCAGACGAAACGGTAGCTGCGTACCACCTGGCGGATCTGTTGTGCGATCTCTACGCCGGCCTCCAGGGTGGTGTTGAACAGCAGGACCCCGAACTCGTCCCCCCCAAGACGTGCCAGGACACCATTCTCGCTCACCTTTGGCTCCATCAGGATGGCGAGCTGCTTGAGCAGTTTGTCACCGGCGATATGGCCGCAGGTGTCATTGACCACCTTGAATTGATCCAGATCGAGGAAGCAGAGTGCGTGGTGCCGGTCATGGTGCTTGGCGCTGTGCAGGGCGTGTTCCAGTTGTCGTTCGAATTCACGCCGGTTGACCAGGCCGGTCAGCGGGTCGTGAGTCGCTTGATATGCGAGCTGCCGCGCCATGCTGCGTACATGGCTGACGTCGTGGAACACGATGACGGCACCGATGACCTGGCCGCCCCGCTGTCGGATAGGCGCCATGGTGTTCTCGATTACATACTCCTCACCGCCGCGATGCAGCAGAATGGGCGACGATGTGATCTTGACCACCTCCCCATCCCGAAGCACCTTGTCCAGATTCCCGAGTTCGGATTCACGGGTATTTTCATTGACCACGTTGAAAACGTCACGCAGGGGGTGGCCATGGGCCTCTTTGTCACTCCAGCCGGTCATCTGTTCAGCCACCTGGTTCAGGTAGTCCACATTCCCCTTGATGTCGGTGGTAATCACACCATCACCAATGGAGTGGAGGGTAACCTCGGCGCGCTCTTTCTCCTGATACAGGATCTCATGTTGGTACTGCTCCGAACCGTACCAGTCCAGGGGGCGTTTTATGAGGCGCAGGAACAGCCAGCAGAAGAGGGAGACCAGGGCGATGACGGTGGTGATCATCCCCAGACGGAAATCCTGCCAACCGGTCTGACGGGAGAGTGACAGATGCAGCTCCTCCCCGGCGAGAGGAATGGTCGAGCTGAAATGGAGGTGCGGGAACCAGCTTACCGATGAGGAGTTGGCCGGAGTGGTGTGTTGGTACACTTCCCTGGGATTGTCGATGCTGCTTCTGTTCCGGCCGCTGTATATCAATTTGACCGTCAGCCCCGGAGGGATGTCGTCAGGAAAGAACTGCTTGTCGAATCGGAGCTGTGCTGCGGCGATACCCACTGTCTTGGCGAGCCGCTCCTGCTCGGTGTTGGTGGTCACCTTGCTGGAGTAGACCGGCTTGAAAATGGTGCTGCCGTATCCGCCCCCTATCAGTTTGTCGGGGGCGCTCGCGGCACTTCTGCCAGTGTTGATGACGCGCATGATGGCGTCACGGGCCAGGGGGTTGGAGAAGATGTCGTAGCCGAGGTACTTGGTGAAAAACGGGCCGTCGGGTTGCACCAGCACCAACGGGAAGTAAAAAGGCCGTTTCCCAACCGGCCTCTTTTCCATGTCGCCATTCAGCTCGTGGATGGTGAAGTCGGCCAGGCCGCTGGCGCGCTTCCTCTTCTCGTAGGATTTCAGATCCCTGCGTCCGACCCGCTCGTAAAATTGTATCATGTGGATATAGGGATGCAGCTTGCTCATCTCACGGGCGTAGCGGGAGAGGTAACGCCGCTTCTTGATCCCGGTGGTCTGACTCAACGCCGCCAGGCCCTCCACCACGACCTCGCTGTGTTCTATCTTTTGCAACAGCTGGCGGGCGTAGTCATGGCCGAACTGCTGAAAGCGCTGCTCGCTCTTCTGCATATCCTGCCAGGCCACTGCCCCGGCCACCAGCAGCACGATGACGATGCACAGCAACACCAACTGGGCGTAGAGAATATCGTTGATGCGGATTCGCTTCTGTTTGGCCATGGTGATGTCTGTCTATGGATGTCTGTCGGCCCCGCAGGAGCCGGGAGAGTTGTTGCTGGCGCGGAAGATGAGACACATCAGCCGATCAACTCCAGAAAGGAGTGCTCATCCAGAACGGGGACTCCCAGTTGGATTGCCTTGTCATATTTTGACCCAGGTTTCTCCCCCGCCACAACATAGTCGGTTTTGCGGGATACGCTTCCGCTGACCCTGGCGCCGAGCGCCAGCAGTTTTTCCCTGGCTTCGTCACGGGTCATGCCTTTCA
>JALSRO010000145.1 GCA_026984715.1 Chromatiales bacterium
CGAGGTCATCTGGTAGGGGGGGAGATCCGCCAGCGGATGGGTGTAGATGCCGGGGCTGGTCTCGGTGAGCCGGGCGGCGCCGGCGGTCACCGTCGAGCCGGGCGGGGCGGTGAGGATCAGGCTGGCACCGCTCAGGGGGTTGTCTCCGGTGTTGCCGAGTTCGATGGTGAGGTTCAGCGGGTCGCCGGCGAACAGGGTGGCGCTGTCGGCAGTTGCCTGCAGCCGGGCGCTGTCGGTGACGCCGAACCCCTCCACGGTGAAGCTCTCGGTGTTGGAGAAGGCGACCTGGCCACCGACGCCGGAGACCGAATAGTCTATCCGGGCGGTGTTGGCGATTGGGGTGCCGGGAGCCGCTGCGTACAGCCTGTCGCCAAAGAGCAGGAGGAGCAGGCAGAGTGCGGTGGCGCCACCGATCCGTCGAGCAGTGGCGCGGCCCCCCACTCCCTCATCCCATCCCCCGCGCATGACATGTTCGCTACTGGATGGTGACCTGGAACTTCACCGTGGCCGACTCACCGGCGTTGAGAGTGATGCCGTTGACCGTCACCGTGTTGGCCGCCGTGGCACCGAAATCCCCCTGATCCGTGTCGCCGGCATTGGTCAGGTTCTGGGCCGTCCCGCCATTGATGTTGGGCGCGGTTACCTGGATGCCCAGGCCGGCACCATAGCCGTCGGTCTTGAAGGCGATGGTGCCGTTGCCGATCTCGGTGCCCAGATCGTCGCTGACGGTCACATTGGTTGCGCTCGTTCCGCCGGCCGCGTTGTCGATCTGGATGGTGTACTCCACCACCGCCCCGGGGATCCGTTTCGGATTGGTGGTCCCGTTGAAGGGGTCGCTGACCACCGCCGAGCTCTTGGAGACGCTCAAGGCAGCGGTCAACACCTTGTAGTCATCCTGGCTGGAGTGTTTGGCATCGCGGCTGGCATCGTTGGTGGTGTCGCTGCCCTGCCCGTCGGCGAACACGATGTCGACGCTACCTGCAGTATCGGCAGCCGTCGTCTCGGTCAGCGCACTTCCGTCGGTCGCCCGCGCCTCGGCGAGCAGGTGATAGGAGGCGATGTCACCGGTGACCTGGCCGGCCGGAATCGCGGCGACGATGAAGACCGTTGCGCTCCCGTCGGCCGCCAGGTTGTCGATGCTGGTGGCGGTGTCGGTTCCGGCGTCGTAGGTGCCGTTGCCGTTGCCATCCACATAGACGTTGACTCCGGTGGCATCGAAGTTGTCGGTGCCACCGAACGCGGCCGCGCCACCGTTCACCGCTATCGCACTCAGATTGAAATCCTGGGTGGCGTTGCCGGTGTTGGTCACGGTGAAGGTCAGAACCTCTGCCGTGTTGCCGGGCGTGACGTTGACTGCCGCCGTGTCGGTGGTGGCCACCGTCAGGTCGATCTTCGTATCCACCACGAAGGTGGCCACATTGCTGTTGACCGGGGTCTGGGAAACACCACTGACCTGGTAGCCGACGGTCGCGCTGTTACTGATGGTGGTACCCGAGGCCGTCCCCGCCGCCGAGGCGGTAGAGACAGCGCCAACGGCCAGGAGCATCCCGGCCAGCAAAGCGGTTCCAGCTTTGATAAAGATTGATATTTTCATCGAGATCCCCCCCCTGGAATCTGCCGTCACTCCAACACGGCCCGATAGCTGACCGCGCCACTGGCACCGGGCGGAACCGGTGCGTTGAATTTCCACTTGATATGGGTGTAGTCGGCCGCAGTGGCCGGACGCTGCCGACCGTTGCCGACCGGCACAGCAAGGTGGTCTGGCGCAGCAAAATGCTTGCCCCCGTCCACGGAGAAGGTGATCTCGGTATCCGCCCCCCTGGCGCTTTCATTGCGATAGCGGGTATGTTCCGCGACGGGTATAGTGATAAAGACACCTTTCGCCGGTGCGCTGCTGCTGTTCAGATAGTGGATGGTGTAGATCACCTCGTCGCCCGGCACGATTTTGTTGGCAGCTACTCGCCGGGTCTCCTTCTCCCCCTTCTCGTTGGTGACCGTGACCTCCTGCTCCACCATGATCTTCAGGGTCATCCCCTTGCCACCGGCAAATGCCTGGCCGGCGCAGAAAACCAGCAGCAACAGTGCCGGGAAAAATCTCCACCCACTGGGCACTCCCTTTGATATCTCCATCTCCTCAATCCTCTGTGATGTTGCGTTGATTACCCTGCCCTTTCAGACAGGTACGCAACTTATATCGCCACTTGGGAGAATATCTTTAGGTATTTCAGGACGAACGAGCACGACACCCCCATGGACACAAGGTGGTGAAGGGGGAAGGTGGGATCAAAACCGACGGATTGGGTGGCGGCCCGCAAGCCGTGTCAACCGGAGTTGTCCACATAGGCGTCGATGGCATGCCGGCCCGCGGAGAGATTGCGCATTTTCTTCAGGATCTCCAGCTTGCCAGCCTCGGCCAGGGAGATGATTTTTCTGTCCAGAGCCATCACCTGGCGAATCGTCTCCTCTATATGGGAAACCTCGTTCAGGGCGATGGAATGCTGGAAGAACTCCCGCAGTAGTGAGCGCCGCTGCTGCTCCTTCTCTATCATCGCATCCCAATCCTTTTCTCTGGCGCTCTGCACAATCTCTTCCGTCAACTGGAGCAGCTGGCGCAAGCGGGTTTGGCGCATGGCATCCATTTCAGATCTAACGCACCGAGGCGGAGACGATGGTGCTGTCGGTGGTGGTGTTCATCGCCAGGACCGCGGGATCATCTGCTATCGCATCCCAGGCAGACTTGATCCCCTTGAGCAACCGGCTCACCTCATCCAGCTTCTCCCCGCTGTTCTCCTTGTTGGCCTCCAGCAGAGTGATCCCCATATAGTCGTAGAGCGCTTCGAGATTGGCCGCCAGCTCACCTCCCGCCTCCTGATCGAGGCTCATGCGCAGCCCTTCCAGTATCTCGATGGCCCAGCTGATGGCCTTGCCCTTTTCTGCGATCTCCCTGCGCTCCATATGGCCCTTTGCAATGGCGATTTTCTCCAACGCGCCCTCCATCAGCATCTGGATCAGGCGGTGGGGCGATGCCGCGGCGACATCGGCCTGGCGGCTGGAAAGAGTGTACTGCTGAATGGCGGATTTGCTGTTCATAATTCTGTTTATCGGTTGATTGCAGACAAGCTTTAACAGGGTGATGAAAGACTCCCTTCTCCGACGGCCCATTTGCATCACGAGGATGTGTCGCCACTTCCACCGACACCGAGCCATTGAAAAAACAGGGGCGGGGAAACTCCGTTTTTCCGGCCCCGAGATTGAAAAAGGCGATGGATGGGCTTTTTCAATATGCTGTTACTTGTTCGCACCCGCCGCTCCCGGCAATGCAGCCAGTTGCTGCGCCAGAAAACTGCCAGTACTGTTGAGCGAGGCAATCAAGCTGTCCAGACGGCTGAACTGGGCGGTATAGCGGGCCCGTACCGACTCCATACGCAACTCCAGCGCGTCACGCTGATTGTTGATATCCTCCATGCGGGTATTCAGGCCAGCCATCCTGGCGGACAACAGGCCGTCGGTATTCAGCTGGGTGCTGATGTAGTCGTCCAGGCGACTGGCGTAGTCGCTGATGAGATTGCCCACGTTGTCGAAATCGGTTTTGAGCGCTTTCTCCAGCTCTGAGGTATTCA
>JALSRO010000146.1 GCA_026984715.1 Chromatiales bacterium
CTACAGTGCTCTACTATCCACCCACGACGCTGCCCAGCTGGAAGATGGGCATATACATGGCAACGACCAGCCCGCCGATGAGTGTTCCGAGAATGGCCATGATGATCGGTTCCATCAGACTGCTCAGGGCATCGATGGCGTCGTTGACCTGCTCTTCGTAGAAGTCGGCCACCTTGGCCAGCATGCTGTCCAGAGAGCCTGCTTCCTCGCCGATGGCGGTCATCTGGATCACCATGTTGGGGAAAAGCTCGGTCTCCCGCATGGCGCTGTTCAGGGGTTGTCCGGTGGCCACCTGATCGCGCATCTCCAGCACCGCCTTTGCGTAGACGACATTGCCTACGGCCCCCGAGACTGACGACATGGCCTCTACCAGCGGAACACCGGCACCAAACATGGTGGACATGGTGCGTGCGAATCGTGCTATGGCACCCTTGGTGAAGATGCCGCCAAAAACGGGGAGTTTCAGCGACAGCCGGCTCATGGCTGCACGCAGGGCGGGAGATTTTTTGTAAATCCGGATGAACAGATAAATGCCCACAATGAGCCCGCCCAGCATAGCCCAGCCCCAGGTCTGCAGAAATTCGGACATGGCGATAACGATCCGCGTCGGCATTGGAAGCTCGGCGCCAAAGCTGCCGAACAGTTCGGGAGAGGCGGGAACCACCCAGATCATCAGGATGACCGTGATGATGATTGCGATGGCGATAACAGCGATGGGGTAGAACATCGCCTTTTTGATCTTGGATTTGATGCTTTCGATACGCTCCTTGTAGTCGGCGATATTCTTCAGCAGGATGTCGAGGGCGCCAGACTGCTCGCCCACGTTGACCAGGTTGCAGAACAGTTCGTCGAAGTGTTCAGGAAATTTTCCCATGGCGGCGGCCAGCGGGGTACCTCCCCCCACGTCGTTTTTGATCGCCACGATCATCTCGCGCATGGGTGCTTTCTCGATTCCACCCGCGATGATGTCCAGTGCGGTCACCAGTGGTACGCCGGAGTTGATCATGGTTGCCAGCTGGCGGCTGAACATGGCGATGTCACCGGCATTGGGTTTGTTGAACAGCTTGTCCAGTGCCGAGTTGGGTTTTTTCTTTATCTTTCCGGGAAGGATGCCGCGCCGGCGCAGTTCGGCCTTTACCACGGCGCTGTTTTCGGCCTCCATGGTGCCGGACTGTTTGTTCCCTTTTCTGTCCTTTCCTTCCCAGAGAAAAAATTCCAGTTTGATAGTCTGCTCTGCCATCGTCATCTACTCTTTGGTTACCCGGTTGACCTCTTCCAGAGTGGTTTCTCCCAACATTACCTTCTTCAATCCAGCCCCACGGAGGTCGGGGATGTTCTCGCTGCGTGCCTGGTCGGCAATCTGCATGGCGTCGCCTCCTTTCATTATCAGGCGCCCCATGGCTTCCGATATAGGCATGATCTGGAAGATACCCAGGCGCCCTTTGTATCCGCCGTTGCATTTGTCACATCCCACGGCGCGGTAGACGGTCAGATTCTCTACCTGTTCCTCCGAGAATCCTTCCTTCAGCAGCGCCTCACGCGGCAGATCTTCTGGCTCCTTGCAGTGCTCGCACAGCCGCCGTACCAGCCGCTGGGCGATGATCAGTGATATGGTGGATGCGATGTTGTAGCTCGCCACACCCATATTCAGCAGGCGGGTAAGGGTCTTGGGTGCGTCGTTGGTGTGCAGCGTGGAGAGTACCAGGTGGCCTGTCTGGGCTGCTTTGATACCGATCTCCGCAGTCTCCAGATCGCGGATCTCGCCCACCATGATGACATCCGGATCCTGACGCAGGAAGGCGCGCAGTGCGCTGGCGAAGGTAAGGCCGGTCTTGGTGTTGATGTTGACCTGGTTGATCCCCGGCATGTTTATTTCTGCCGGATCTTCGGCGGTACAGATATTGGTATCCTCGGTGTTGAGGATATTCAACGCCGTGTAGAGTGTCGCGGTCTTTCCGCTGCCGGTGGGACCGGTTACCAGCACCATGCCGTTGGGCTGCCGGATAGCGGCGTTGAACAGCTCTTTCTGCTCTTCGTCGAAACCGAGCGAGTCGATTCCCAGGTGAGAAGCCATGGGATCCAGCACGCGCATCACCACCTTTTCTCCGAACAGGGTGGGGCAGGTGCTGACGCGGAAATCGACGGCCCGTTTCTTGGACAGCTTCAGCTTGATGCGGCCATCCTGGGGGATACGGCGTTCCGACACGTCCAGCTGGGCCATCACCTTGATGCGCGCGGTGATGCGGCTGCCGAGATTTACCGGAGGATGGGCGACTGTCTGGAGGATCCCGTCCAGGCGTTGGCGCACCCTGTAGCTGGTCTCGTAAGGCTCGAAGTGGATATCCGATGCGCCACGCTTGATGGCATCCAGCATGATTTTGTTGACGAAGCGCACCACGGGAGTGTCGTTGATGTCCGCTTCGCTCTCTTCCTCACTCTGTTGATCCGATTCAGCTTCTGTCTCCAACTCGGAGAGATCGTCGTCGTCCAGATCACCGAGACCGTCGTCGGCATTGTCGAGCGTTTTCCCGATGATGACCTGCAGGATATCATTGGGGGTCAATACCGGTTCGATGTTCAGACCGGTATGGAACTTGATTTCGTCCAGTGCTTGCAGATTGGTGGGATCGGCGACGGCGACGAACAGCCGCCCCCCCCGCTTGTAGAGCGGCAGCACTGAATGGCGTTGGATGAGTTCGGGGCTTACCAGGCTGACTACCGCGGGATCCAGTTCGAGGGTGGTGATGTTGAACAGTGGTATCCCGAACTCCTGGGATGCCGCCGCTGCGATGGCGTATCCGTCCAGAGTCTTGTCTGTGAGCAGATGAGAGATGTAGGAGACTCCTTTCTCCACCGACTCCAGGTGGCTGCGGCGGGCGCGCTCCTCATCCAGCACACCATTGGCGACCAGCCGGCGCGCCAGGCCGCTGAGAATGAGGGGTTCATTATCCATTGCTGCGTTCATACTCTGTAGTGTCGGCGTGAAAGCGGAAAACTTGAGCCACCTCGGAGCGGTGAAAGACGGGATTCTTTGGAGTGCAGGTATTTGATTGAAAAGAGAGAATGCCCCGCTTCCACGAATGGCGGGGCTTCTGCGTCAGGGGCCGGACAGGGAGAAGGTCTCACTGCTGTCCGAAGTGCTGGTTGCGGTGATTTTGTAGCTGGTCTTGATGTCGCTGGAGCCGCCCGCGGTGATGGCGTAGGTGAAGTGGTTGGTACCGCTGGAATCCGGTTTTGGGGTCCAGTTGAGGCCGCTGGCCGAGGTGTCCGTGGTGTAGGTGCCATTCTCGGCGTAGTACTCTTCCAGCGCCAGCTGAAGGCTGTTGAGATTGTTCCATCCCTCGGTTCTCTGGGCGGTTTTCACATAGCCGGTGTATGCGGGTACGGCGATGGTGGTGACTATCGCAAGTATCGCTACCACGATCATCAGCTCGATCAGGGTAAAGCCATTTTGCCGGAAGGGGTCGTTCTTGCACATGATGATTGCCATTCGGTCACTGTTCTCTGTTTTTGGGCCGGATGAAGACGGTCCATGCCCATGTAGCCGTTATCGGTCCAACGGAGGGAAGGCTTTAACTGGCGGTCGAAGAGCCTGAAAACGATACTCAACGACAGGCCGTGGCTGAATACGATATACAGACGGTTTCCTCAACCTTCGTCCGCATGCTCCCTGCTGCAGTAGCAGCGCCCCCCCTTGCAGACGGCTTCCTCTCTGGGAACATGGAGCCCGCAGCGGGCGCACTTGACCATGGAGTGGAGATCACTACCATTCCGGCGTGAACCCGCGGATATCGAACTGCCACGGTGGTTTTTCACTATTCGGACGACCAGCCAGATCACAACGGCAATAGCGATTAGACGAATCAGGTTCATTGGTGGATCAGGTGTCTGCTATTGAATTTTTTCCGGTCAGTATGTAGTGTGCCACACTTTCATCCGCCAATTACAAGGAAAAAGGAATAACAGTATGTCCGCGTTGATCTGTGGTTCATTCGCCTACGACACCATCATGGTGTTTCATGACAAGTTCAAAAATCATATTCTGCCGGACAAGGTGCACATTCTGAACGTATCCTTTCTGGTCCCGGATATGCGCAGGGAGTTTGGCGGTTGCGCCGGCAATATCGCCTACAATCTGAAGCTGCTCGGGGGTGAACCTCTGCCGATGGCAACGGTAGGGGACGATTTCGGCCCGTATGCGCAGTGGTTCGAGCGTTGTGGCATCGACCAGTCCCATATCAAGATAATCCCGGGAAGCTTCACCGGCCAGGCGTTCATTACCACCGATATGGATGACAACCAGATCACCGCCTTTCATCCGGGGGCGATGGGAATGGCCCATGAGAACAGTGTGGCCGATGCGGATGGGGTGACGATCGGCATCGTTTCGCCCGATGGGAGAGAGGGGATGTTGGCGCACGCCGCACAATTTGCCGCTGCCGGTATCCCGTTCATATTCGATCCCGGCCAGGGGATGCCCATGTTCAATGGCGAAGAGCTGCTGCGTTTCGTCGAACAGGCGAGCTGGGTTGCGTTGAACGACTACGAGTCCCAGCTGTTGCAGGAGCGAACCGGGAAGAGCCTCGAGCAGCTGGCGGGAATGGTGCAGGCCATTGTGGTAACGCGTGGTGCCGAGGGTTCACGAATATACGCCGACGGCACCTGCACGGAGATTCCTGCAGCCGATATCCAGGCTGCGGTGGATCCCACTGGGTGTGGTGATGCCTATCGTGCCGGCCTGTTGCATGGTTTGACCCACGATCTGGACTGGCAGACCACCGGCCGGGTCGCAGCGCTGATGGGGGCGATCAAGATTGAGCATCACGGTACCCAGAATCACTCTTTCACCCCGGATGAGTTCAGCGAACGCTTCAAGAGGAGTTTCGGCTATTCGTTACTTTGATTGCCGTGAAAATTCGCTGGGCAGTTATCGAGTGCGGGAGCGGCGCCGAGCTCTTTTTGGGGGATAGGGTCCCGGCTCATCGGCTGGCCGGGTCTTGAAACGTCGGTGGGCCCAGAGGTACTGCTCCGGCGCCTCCCTCAGCTGCTGCTCCACTATCTGGTTGATGCGGGTAGCGTCTTCCACCGCATCACCGGTTGGAAAGGCAGCCAGGGGAGGGTGGATGGTTATCCGGTAGCCTCCATTCCCCGGCAGGCGTCGGTAAGCGATCGGCAGCACCGGAGCACCCGACAGCCTGGCGAGGCGTGCGGTGGTTGTGAGCGTGGCGGTCGAAACCCCCATGAACGGAGCGAACACGGAATGTTTGCGTCCGAAATCCTGATCCGGGGCGTACCAACAGATCCGGTTCTCCTTCAGGGCGCGGACCATGGCGCGCAGGTCGTGGCTGTCGATGACCCCCTGGTAGTGCTTTCTGCGGTAGTGATGCATTAGCGCCTCGAACAGCGGGTTCCTGGATTTTTTCACCAGGATATGAAAAGGCAGTTGCAGCGCAAGCATGCGGCCGCAGAGCATCATGCAGGTAAAGTGTCCGCCCAGCAGGATAACTCCGCGACCGGCCTTCCATGCGCGATGCAGGTGTTCCACTCCTTCGGTGCGGGCCATGGAGCGCAGCCGGCGTTCATCCCCCCACCAGCTGAACATTGTTTCGAACACTGCTATTCCCGAGTTGCGCATACTCTCCCTCACCAGCAGCCGTCGCTGCCCGGGAGAGAGACTGGGAAACGCCATTGCCACGTTGGTCTCCACGATTCGGCGTCTGCGTGGTAGCAGATAACGGCTCAGATCTCCCAAAGCCATTCCCAGCCTGAGTTGCCAGGCCCAGGGAAGCATCACCAGCCCCCGGAACAGTGCGATGAGCAGCCAGGTTGGCCAGAATCGCGGTGCAAGGAATGGTGTCGGGTCGAAGCTGGAATTGGGGTGTTGCATCTCGAAACTGGATTTCATAATTTGTCTTGTATCGAACCGGCATTCGACGGATTCTGTTCACGGCTGTTTGACGTACGCCGAATGTGAACTGCGTCATTGCCGGGTTAATAATATTATCCCACTATTGTGCATGGTGGTGACGGAGTGGCTTCGGGTTATCGAGATCTATGGATATCAGGGTTCTGGGTTCCAGTGGCGGCGTGGGTACCGGGAAGGGTACCACGTCGCTGCTCGTGGATGATGATATTCTGATCGACGCCGGTACCGGCGTGGCAGAACTCTCCATCGACGAGCTCAGCCGCTTGCGGCACGTGTTTCTCACTCACTCCCATCTGGATCATATCGCCTATCTGCCCCTGCTGGGTGATACCGTGTTCGGTCTGGTACCGGAATCCATCATTGTGTACGCGCTGCCGGAGACGCTGGATGCGTTGCGGCGTTATGTGTTCAACGATGTCATATGGCCCGATTTTACCTGCATCCCCGACAAGCATGCTCCGCTTTTCCGGTTTCAGCCCATTCTGCCAGGCGAGACCCTCTGTATCGATGGCCGCAGCATCGAGGCGATTGCCGTCAACCACTCGGTTCCCTGTCTCGGTTATCGGGTGGCGAACGCCAGAGGAGCGTTCGCAGTCAGTGGTGATACTACCAGCAACGACAGCTTCTGGGAGGCACTGAATGCCCACTCCCGGCTGGACTTGCTGCTGGTGGAGACTGCGTTCAGCAACAAGGATGAACGGCTGAGTGATATCGCCCGCCACTACTGCCCCCATCTGCTCGCCGTCGATCTCGAGAAGTTGCGCCACCGTCCCCGTATCTACATCATCCACGCAAAACCCGGTGAGGAGTCCGCCATCCTGAGAGAGTGCCGGGAGGAGCTTCCCGGTTGGGAGGTGCAGGGGTTGGCCGGTGGAGCCCACTTTTCTCTCTAGCAAGCCGGAAATTGAAAGACTCCATCTTTGGCCTTCTTCAACCAGGGGGCCGGAAGAGGACGATTCTCCAACTCCTCTATCTTCAACGGTCTGGTGCCACCGGAAATGGCGGCATATCCTCGTGCCGCCAGCAGGCTGCCGAAACAGAAACGGTGTCTCTCAAAAATCCGATACTCCCCCTGTTGCAAAGCTGTTCCGGAAAAAAGCGTTGTTCCGGGGCACACTGAAGTATAATAGAGTCCCTCTATATACCTGATTGAGGCAATTCATGTTCGACAATCTCAGTGAACGCCTGGCACGCACGCTGAAAAATCTGCGCGGGCAGGGGCGGCTTACCGAGGAGAATATCAAGGATACACTGCGTGAGGTTCGCATGGCTCTGCTGGAGGCGGATGTCGCCTTGCCGGTGGTGCGGGACTTCATTGCCCGCGTGCGCGAGCGCGCGGTAGGCAAGGAGGTGATGACCAGCCTCTCTCCCGGGCAGGCCCTGATCAAGGTGGTACAGCAAGAGCTGATCTCACTGATGGGTGAGGCCAACGATGCGCTCAATCTCGCCGCTACACCTCCCGCTGTAATCCTCATGGCTGGTCTGCAGGGTTCGGGCAAGACCACTACGACCGGTAAGCTGGCGCGCTGGTTGAAGGAGCGTCAGAACAGGTCGGTGATGGTTGTGAGTACCGACGTGTACCGCCCGGCGGCTATCCAGCAGCTGGAGACGGTTGCCGCGCAGGTGGGCGCCGTCTTCTTTCCCAGCGAATCCAGCCAGAAGCCGGTGGCGATTGCCAGGGCAGCACTACAGGAGGCGCGCACGCAGTTCGTGGACGTTCTCATAGTGGATACTGCCGGTCGTCTGCATGTGGACAGTGAGATGATGGACGAGGTCAAGCGGCTGCACGAGGCGCTGAATCCTGTGGAGACGCTGTTCGTGGTGGACAGCATGACCGGACAGGATGCAGCCAATACCGCCAGGGCCTTCGACGAGCAGCTGGCTCTGACCGGTGTCATCCTCACCAAGGCGGATGGTGATGCACGCGGGGGGGCGGCTCTCTCCATCCGTCAAATTACCGGCAAGCCGATCAAGTTCCTTGGTGTGGGTGAAAAAAACAGTGCGCTGGAGCCCTTCCATCCCGATCGGGTCGCTTCCCGCATTCTCGGTATGGGCGATGTTCTCAGCCTCATCGAAGAGGTCGAGCAGAAGGTCGACAAGGCCGAAGCGCAGAAGCTGGCACGGAAGATCAAAAAGGGCAGGGGGTTCGATCTGGAGGATTTTCGTTCCCAACTGCAGCAGATGAAGAAGATGGGAGGTATCGCCGGGATGCTCGACAAGCTGCCCGGCATGGGAAACCTGCCCAGCGGTGTCAAAGAGAAGGTCAACGAAGGGGATATGGTCCGTCTGGAAGCGATCATCAACTCCATGACACCGCTTGAGCGTCGCCGCCCCGAAATAATCAAGGGGTCCCGCAAACGGCGTATCGCCATGGGTTCCGGAACCCGGATCCAGGATGTCAACCGTCTGCTCAAACAGTTCAGACAGATGCAGAAGATGATGAAAAAGATGTCTGGCGGAGGAGTGGCAAAGATGATGCGGGGGCTGAAAGGGCGCATGCCCCCGGGGATGCCTTTCTGAAACCGGTGACCGGAGCGGAATGGCGGAATACGATATATATCGTTGCCGGGTTGACAGCCACCTGCTTTGATTATTCTCGTAAAGGCGCGTACAATTAACTGTTTAACCTTGGCCGCAGTTTGTGGCGGCCGCAACGAGCGATTAACTGGAGAACGAACCGGCAATGGTAACCATTCGCATGTCCCGTGGTGGCGCCAAGAAGCGCCCCTTCTATCACGTCGTCGTCACCGACAGCCGTAACCGTCGTGACGGGCGCTATATTGAGCGTCTGGGTTTTTATAACCCCCTGGCCAAGGAGAATGAAGAGGCATTGCGGCTTGATATGGAGCGCATCAACTACTGGCTCTCCAAGGGAGCCAAGGCTTCGGATCGCGTCGCCAGCCTGATCAGGCAACAGCCGACCGGTGAGGTGGCTGCGGAGTAGCGGCTCCACCCCCAAGGGTCGCCGGGCTGTCCATACACTCTTGTAACAAACGTGACCGAGGCGGGTAAGCGCAGAATTGCCGTTGGCCGGATCAGTGGATTGTACGGGGTACGTGGCTGGGTGAGAGTCTACTCCTATACCGAGCCGCGGGAGGCGATCGTCGGTTACTCTCCCTGGTGGGTCAGGGTGGCGGGCCACTGGCAGGAGATGCAGGTGGCCGGGGGACGCAGGCATGGCAAGGGTGTGATAGCCCGTCTCGACGGGTGTACAGATCGTGACGAGGCGGCAGCGCTGGTTGGATCCGACATCGCCATCCGGCGCTCCCAGTTGCCGGAGACAGTGGCTGGTGAATATTACTGGGCCGATCTGATCGGCATGGCTGTGGTTACCCTTGACGGGAGAGAGCTGGGGGTGGTCAAGAGCCTGATGGAGACCGGCGCCAACGATGTGCTGGTAGTGGAGGGCGAACGGGAGCGGTTGATTCCCTATCTCCACCCGGACGTGGTGACGGATGTGGATCTGGAAACGGGGCGAATACGGGTCGATTGGGATCCGGAATTCTGAACCACCGCTGGCTGAATGATGCGCTTCGATGTCGTTACCCTGTTCCCGGAGATGTTTGCTGCTGTTACCGGCTCCGGGATAACGGGCAGAGCGGCGCAGTCCGGGCTGCTGCGGCTGGAGTGCTGGAACCCCCGCGACTACACCCGGGACAGGCACCGCACCGTGGATGACCGACCCTACGGAGGCGGGCCCGGGATGGTGATGATGTTGGAACCATTGCGTGCAGCCATCCACTCTGCGCGACAGGCGGTGGCGACGCCGGCCCGGGTAATTCACCTCTCTCCCCAGGGGCGGCGGCTCGATCAGGCGGCTGTCGAGCGGTTGGCGCAGGAACAGCGGCACATTCTGGTTGCCGGGCGCTATGAAGGGGTCGATGAACGCCTCATCGAGAGCGAAGTGGATGAAGAGCTGTCCATCGGGGACTATATCCTGAGCGGTGGTGAGCTGGCGGCGATGGTGGTGATCGATGCGGTGATCCGCCTTGTCCCGGGGGTCCTCGGCCATGCGGAGTCGGCGCCACAGGACTCCTTTGCCCAAGGGCTGCTGGATTGTCCTCACTATACTCGCCCTGAGCGGATAGACGGCCAGTCGGTGCCGGATGTTCTGCTCAGCGGAGACCATCGGGCGATAGCTCGTTGGCGTGAGAAACAGGCGCTGGGGCGGACCTGGCAGCGCCGGCCCGATCTGTTGGAGAAACTGGATTTGAGCGAGCGGCAGCGGACCCTGCTGCAGGAATATATCGACGAGCGGGGTCAGAAGAAATTGATTGAACTTGTTTCAGGAGAGAACGATGAGCAACATCATTGATCAGTTGGAAGCGGAGCAGATGAACCGTGAGGTACCCGAGTTCGGTGCAGGTGACACCGTGGTGGTCCAGGTCAAGGTTAAGGAGGGGAACCGGGAGCGCCTGCAGGCATTCGAAGGGGTCGTGATTGCCAAGCGCAACCGTGGTTTGAATTCCGCCTTCACGGTGCGCAAGATCTCCCATGGAGAAGGGGTGGAGCGGGTATTCCAGACCTACAGCCCTGCGATTGCCGAGATCAAGGTCAAACGGCGTGGAGACGTACGCCGGGCCAAGCTCTACTACCTCCGCGAGCGTCGCGGCAAGGCGGCCCGCATCAAGGAGAAACTGGTCTTCAGCGGCGCTGCCAAGACAGGAAAGAAGGCCGCCTCCAAGAGCCGTGCTTCCGCGGCCGAAGCCGACGATTTGACCCGCATCGAAGGGATCGGACCGAAGATATCCGGGTTGCTGGCCGAAGCCGGGATCACCACTTTTGCCGATCTGGCTGGAGCCACTTCCGACCGGCTTCGCGAGATTCTGGCAGAGGCAGGAGGCACCTTCGCCTCCCACGATCCCGAAACCTGGCCCAGACAGGCAGAGCTGGCGCGGGACGGCCAGTGGGATGAGCTGAAGGTCTGGCAGGATGAGTTGGACGGAGGCCGGGAAAAATCCTGAGTCAGTCAGGGCCATGGCGTGGCCTCCGTCCGGCAGGGCAGAGGCCGCTTCGGCCATCGAGGGAGTTTGGTGCCTTGGCTGAATATCAGGCAGTGATCGAAGCCCCCTTCGGCCTGCCTGGGTGCCGGATAGGGATCCGGGTCATGCGCCAGGCACTGGTTGGAATCGACTACCTCTTTTCAGCTGTCGAACCCGTTGACCCGGTCACTCCTTGCGCAACCGCGGTGGTCAACCAGCTGAACGCCTACTTCGACAGTGCGGGTCACCACTTCACTCTTCCCGTCGAGCTGCGGGGTACCCCGTTTCAGCGGCGGGTGTGGAGGGCGTTGGCCGCCATTCCTTGCGGTGCAACGCGCAGCTATGGCCTGCTTGCCGCCGAGCTGGGTACCAGTGCGCGAGCCGTCGGCAACGCCTGCCGGGTCAACCCGGTTCCAGTGGTTATCCCCTGTCATCGTGTCACCTCCGCCTCCAGCATCGGGGGTTATGCCGGGGAGACGGAAGGGGCCAATATCTCAATCAAGCGCTGGTTACTGGCACATGAAACAGAACAGGGATGAGCTTGCAGATACGGATTGCAGCGAGATTGAGGCCTTTCTCGATGCGATGTGGATGGAGCGTGGCCTGAGCGCCAATACGTTGGCGGCCTATCGGAACGATCTGCGTGGGCTTGCCCGCTGGTTACGGCGCAGCTATCACCTCTCTCTCAGGGAGGCTACCCGGGAAACCTTGCTGGCTTACCTGGCTTCACGCATCAGCGGGGGTGCGCGTCCCCGCTCGAGCTCGCGCCTGCTCTCCAGCATCCACGGCTTCTATGGTTACCTGATCCGGGAAGGTCATCTGCGGGAGGATCCCAGCAGTCGCATCGATGCCCCCAAGGTGGGGCGCTCCATCCCCAGGAGCTTGAGCGAGGCGGAGGTGGAGCAACTGTTGGCAGCGCCGGATACCGATACTCCTCTGGGGTTGCGCGATCGTTCGATGCTGGAGTTGATGTACGCCAGCGGATTGCGAGTCTCGGAACTGGTAAAGTTGCAGGCTCCTCAGCTGAACATGCGCCAGGGAGTGGTGAGGATTTCCGGTAAGGGTGGGCGGGAGCGCTTGATCCCGTTGGGAGATGAAGCGTTGAAGTGGTTGGAGCGCTATCTGGCCGATGCCAGGCCGGTGTTGATCCATGGCCACTCTAGTGAGGTACTGTATGTCACCCACCGCGGTGGTGGCATGACCCGGCAGGCTTTCTGGCATCTCATCAAGCGCCACGCGCGCAAAGCAGGGGTCACCACCGCTCTTTCACCCCATACCTTGCGCCATGCCTTTGCCACACATCTGTTGAACCATGGAGCCGATCTGCGTGTGGTGCAGATGCTGTTGGGGCACAGTGATCTCTCTACCACACAGATCTACACTCATATCGCCCGGGCACGCCTGCAGGAGTTGCACTCCCGGCACCATCCGCGGGGGTGAACTTTTCTGTCCTGCCGCGACTCAAAATCCATTCCAATCAATCAGAGAAAAAAGTTATGAAAAAAGTCTATGTCCTTTCGGCCCTGCTTGGACTGTTCGCCGGTAGCGGTCTGCTCCATGCGGAGGTGGATGCCGAAGCGGCGGTGCGGGCCGCCGTGAAGAAGATGACCCAGGGCAGGGTCGAGCCGGACACCATCCGGCCAGCGGCCGCAGCCGGCCTCTACGAAGTGGTCATTGGCACCCAGATCGTCTATGTCACCCCGGACGGCCGCTATCTGCTCAACGGGGATCTGATCGATGTGGCGCAGCATCGCAACATCAGTGATGAGCGCCGTTCCAGCCTCTACAAGGCGGCCATCGACAAGGTGGGAGAGGATTCGATGATCGTCTTCTCCCCCGGGCCGGGCAAGGTGAAACACACCGTCACCATCTTTACCGATATCGACTGTCCCTACTGCCGCAAGCTGCATCACGAGATAGACAGCTATCTGAAAGAGGGTATCGAGGTGCGTTATCTGGCGTTCCCGCGCGCCGGCCTGGGTTCCGATTCCTACAAAAAGGCGGTTTCGGTCTGGTGCGCAAAGGATCGGGCAGCGGCCATGACCAAGGCAAAGAATGGTGAAGAGATCGAGGCGAAGAGTTGTGACAATCCGGTACAACGGCACATGGAGCTGGTACGCGAGCTGGGTGTCAACGCCACCCCCACTATCTTTCTCGAGGATGGCCGCCGCGTTCCCGGTTATGTTCCTGCCAAGCGCCTGCTTAAGTTGCTGGAGCAGGGTAAATCGTAGTTACACAAACTGGTTACTTACTGGTTGAGTGGTGATCTGTCGAGCCGTCCCATTGGTGTACAGAACCATCGTGGAGTGACTCCATCAAGGTGAAGGGGAGCTGGAAGAGGCAGGTACCGGATCTGCGCTCCGGCACGCAGGACAGGGATGTCCGGGGGCGCGAGTGCAGGAACCCACCGGGGCGATCTTGGCAAGGGGGAGAGCCTTGCCTGCACACTGTGCCTTGTTCCGGCGCCTGCCCGAAGCCCTGAATGCGACATATATCGTTGCCGGGTTAACAATAATATGGAGTAGTGTCCCGGAGAAGGTGCCGTTTGAAAAACACCCATAGGAACCAGCGATGAAGGCTACTGCAGTGGTATCCTTGCTGGTGCTTCTGTTTTGTACTCCTGTCCATGGTGTCGATCCGGCCCGCCAGTGGCGCACGGTGCAGACGCCGCACTTCAACATCCATTTCCATGATGGAGAAGAACTGTTTGCCGCCCGTGTGGCAGCTGTTGCCGAACGGGTGGATCACCGTCTCTCTCCCCTCTTGGGGTGGCGGCCCCGGGAACGTACGGAAGTTGTATTGTCGGACGAGTCGGATCTGCCCAATGGCATGACTACAGTGGTTCCTTTCGGCAGGATTCTGCTCTATCCGGCCATTCCGGACGATATCAGTGGACTGGAAGATAGCGGTGACTGGCTGGAGACGTTGTTCGTCCACGAATACACTCATCTGCTCCACCTCGACAAGGCATATGGTCTTCCCGCACGGTTGCGTTACCTGTTTGGCCGTCAAATGCTCCTGTTTCCCAATCAGCTCCAGCCCGCCTGGGTCACCGAAGGGCTGGCCACCTACATGGAGACGGACTTTCGCAAGGGTTACGGGCGCGGTCAGAGCGCCTACTACCGCATGTTGATGCGTCGTGAGGTGGAACAGGGGGTGAAGTCCCTCCGCCAGGTGAATCTGCCTCTGCGCAGCTGGCCTGCCGGGGTCACCAACTATCTCTACGGGGTCTATTTCTTCCGCTTTCTGGAGCAGACCTATGGAGCGGGAGCGGCCAACGCGCTGGTGGACGACTACAGCGACAATTTGGTTCCGTTTCGTATCGACAGCAATCCGCGGCGCCATTTCGGAAAGGATCTCGATCAGTTGTGGCGCGATTACACCTCTTGGCTGAAGGCGGAGTTTCCACCACGACCCGCCCCGGAAGAGTTTCCCGGGAAGGACGGCGCCTCTCTGGGGGTCTACGGGAGTATGGTGCGAGCTTTGGCGGATGGTCGCGTCTACTATATCTATGATGACGGCTTCCGGCGACCGTATCTGAAGTGGGTGCGTGGGAGAGAACAGCGTACGTTGGTTGAGTTGCGCAAGCGCGCCCGTATCGACGTGCACCAGCACGCAGGCGTGCTGGTCACGCAGCCGGAGATCTGTAACCGCTACTACCGATGGTTCGATCTCTATCGCTACCGGGAGGAGAGCGGCAAGCTGCAGCGGCTCACCCATTGTGCCCGCATCCGGTGGGCGAGTTGGAGTCCCGACGGGCACCATATCGCAGCCATCAGGGGGAGTGTGGCAGGCGTGGAGCTGCAGCTGCTGGATGAGGCAGGCCGGCTGCTGAGCAGGCTTTGGCAGGGGGAGGCCGATACCCAGATATCCCATCCGGACTGGTCTCCGGACGGAGGTCATGTCGTCGCCGCCTGGTGGCAGCGTGGCCAAGGGTGGTCGTTGAGACGGTTCAATCTGAAAGAGGGACGTTGGGAGACACTGCTGGCGGCAGATGGTTCCGTGATGGCCCAGCCCCAGTACTCGCCTGATGGTCGCTACCTGCTGTTCGTCTCCGATCACGGAGGGGTGTACAATCTGCGCCGTCTCGAACTTCGCACCGGGCAGGTGGTCACCTTGACCGATTCCGGGTTGGGGGCATTCCATCCCAGCCAAGGCGTGCCGGGAGGGGAGATCTACTATCTCCGTTTCGGGGGAGACGGGCAGTACCTGCATCGGCTCGAGGGGGTTCGGCCGCAGCCACTCGCTGCGGCACGACGCGTGACAGACGGCGCCACTGGGGAGATCGATCCCCGGCCCCTTGCCTCACGACCCTATACCCCTTGGCATACGTTACGGCCGCGCTCCTGGTTTCCCCATCTGGTAGTGGTGCCCGGGGTTACCGAACTGGGAATGTTCACCTACGGAGAGGATGCCCTGGGGGTGCACGGCTATCAGCTCGACCTGGCCTGGGAGTCCGCCAGCGGAAGCCTGCTGGGTCTGTTCGGCTATCGATGGAGCAATCGCTTCTCCCTCACCGCAAGCCGTTACAACAACTACTATCACGACAGTGAAGCCGACCTGGTTCGTATTCGGCAGCGGGAGTTTGCTCAGGCTGCCGTTGCCTTCCCCTATCCTGGTCTGGACTCCAGCTGGAACCTGAGGTTGGGTGTGGCCGCCGGGCGGGAGAGCGATCGTTGGCACGCCACCCTGCTCGAGCGGCAGCCGTCCAGCAGCGACAACCTGGTGGGGGCGATGCTGCTGTTCGACAGCAGCCACCTCTACACCCGTTCCGTCAGTCGAAGCGACGGTCGCCGCGTTGCGCTGACAGTGGAGAACAGCGACCTTCTGGGTGGGGAGTACAGTGGCAGCGTCTTGTCTCTCGACTGGCGTGAATACCTGTTGCTGCGCCGCCAGCAGGTTCTGGCGCTGCGAATGGTGCTTGGCTGGGGAACCCGGCAGCCCAGACCATTCCGGCTTGGCGGTGAAGCAGGGGAGGGACTGAATTTGGTGAGTATCGGCGGGCAACTGCTGAACCGGCGCAACTATCCGTTGCGTGGGTATTTGCCCGGTCTTGCTGCTCTGCGGGGGCGGCGTATGCAGCTGACCAGCCTGGAGTGGCGTTTTCCACTCAAGCTGGTGGAGCGGGGATGGATGGCGCCGCCGCTGGGATTGGTGCAATGGTCCGGACAGCTGTTCCTGGACAGCGGTGCCGCCTGGGAACAGGGGAGCTCACCCGGACGCTACCTGAGCAGTGCCGGTATCGAACTATTGTCGGATATCAACCTGTTCTATCAGAT
Source organism: Chromatiales bacterium (assembly GCA_026984715.1). Lineage (GTDB taxonomy): Bacteria > Pseudomonadota > Gammaproteobacteria > Thiohalospirales > Thiohalospiraceae > DRMK01. The sequence goes on from JALSRO010000146.1 coordinate 16,188, forward strand.
GAACCTGCGGCTGCGGCTGGGGTATGCACACGGATTCGACCGGATCGGTGGTGATCACTTCTATCTCTCCCTGGGGAGCAGTTTCTAGCGAGCGGTTCAAAAACCGTCGAGAATTGCCTGGAGTTGTCTGCCTTGTGGTATTCAACGACTGGTCTGGCGTGCCACTGCCGAGGACGGGGCATATTGTTGCGGGGCTGGCAAAACGTCAGGACGTGGAACCGTGCCCTTACCCCGATTTGGCGCAGGATGAGCCTCCAGGCTGAATCAAGCGGCAAATACTATAGT
>JALSRO010000147.1 GCA_026984715.1 Chromatiales bacterium
TGTTCCCAGTAACGGAGAACATGGGGTTTCACCGCACACAGCTCGGCAACCTCCCCGATGGTGAAATAGCGCTTCCCCGGGATGGGGGGGAGCTCATTGTTGTTACTTGGTTCCAGCATAGGTCTCTACCCTGGCCTTCAGTTTCTGCCCCGGGCGAAACACCACCACCCGGCGCGCCGAAATCGGAATCTCTTCCCCCGTCTTGGGATTCCGCCCGGGTCGCTGTTTCTTCTGGCGCAGATTGAAGTTCCCGAAACCCGACAACTTTACCTGATGCCCCTGCTCCAGCGCAGAACGGATCTCCTCGAAAAACATCTCCACCACCTCCTTGGCCTCCCGCTTGTTCAGGCCAAGCTCTTCAAACAGATGTTCAGCAATTGCAGCTTTTGTTAACGCCATAATTATTCTCTCAGTGTGCCCCCAAGCTTATGCTCTATTGCATCAACCACACGATGGATCAAACCGTCGACTTCTTTATCTTCAAGAGTGCGTGAATAATGTTGCAAGGTCAAGCCGAATGCAAGGCTTTTCCGACTGGAATCAACACCTTTGCCTTGATATACATCAAATAAGCGAATTTCTTGCAGCAGCCCCCCCGCACTCTCCCTCACGCACTGCATCACGGACTCTGCCGTAACCGTGTTATCCACGATGAAGGCCAGGTCACGCCGGACGGCCGGATAGCGTGAGATCTGCTGAAACACCGGTGGCTGCCGCTGCAATATTATATCCAGCTGCAGCTCGAACAGCACCACTGACCGGGAGAGATCGAGCCTCTTTCCAAGCGCCGGATGCAGCGTCCCGAGCCAACCCACCGGCTGGTCGTCCAGGTAGATACGGGCACTCTGTCCGGGATGAAGCGCCGGATGTTCCCGGGCGCGAAACTGAACAGGCAGGGGCGCCATCAATCGTTCGACATCCCCCTTGAGATCGAAAAAATCACAGCTACGCGTTCTCTCCCCCCACTGATCAGGCCACACCGGCCCACACGCCACCGCTGCCAGCATCTTCTCTTGCCGAACCCCTCCCTCTTCAGGGAGAAAACGCAGGCCGGTCTCGAACAGCCGAACTCGGGACTGTTGTCGGTTGATATTATAGGACAGCGCCTGAAGGAGACCTGTCCACAAACTGGTTCGCATCACCGCCATATCCGAAGAGATGGGATTGGCCAGCGACTCTGCCCTGCAGCCCGGCATCAGTAACTGTTGCAGCTCGGGATCGACGAAACTGTAAGTGATCGCCTCCTGATAACCCGCATCGGCCAGTATGCGGCGCACATCTCTCAACGGTAACTGTGATTCGGTGCGGGGCCGCATCTCCAGCCCCGCAACCGGCGTTACACTGGGCAGGTTGTCATAACCGTGAATACGTGCCAACTCCTCGACGAGATCGGCCTCGATGGTGATGTCGAAGCGGTAGGTGGGGGGGATGACCCGCCACCCTCCGCTCTCCCGTAGCGGCTGCATACCGAGACGGGAGAGGATCTCCTCCGCCTCGTCTGTGCCAACAGACATGCCCAACAGACGCGTTATCTGCTTCTCTCGAAGGAGGATATGCCGCTGTCCAGGCAACTGCTCCGCCGACTCCACCTCAGCTATCGGGCCGGCTTCACCGCCACAGCACTCCAGCAGCAAGGTCGTCGCCCGCTCCATCGCTCTGCGCTGCAGTTCGGGGTCGACGCCGCGTTCGAAGCGGCGGGATGAGTCGGTCTGCAACCCATAGCTGCGCGCCTGACCGGCCACTGCCTCTGGCGTGAAGAAGGCACTCTCCAGAAAAAGATCCCGAGTGACCCGATTCACTGCGGTGGCCGCTCCCCCCATGATACCCGCCAGGGCCACCGGACCACTGCCATCTGCAATGACCAGGCTCTCTTCCCGCAAGGTTATCTGCTGTTCATTGAGCAGGGTCAGACGCTCACCGGCTCGCGCCATACGCACCTCGATCCCCTGTTTCAGTTTTGCCAGATCGAAGGCGTGCATGGGCTGTCCAAGCTCCAGCATCACATAGTTCGTGATGTCCACGACCACCCCCAGTGAACGAACACCGCTGCGCCGCAATCGCTCCCGCATCCACAACGGCGTATCCGCGGCTGGGTCGATATTACGTATCACCCTCCCCAGATAACGGGGAGAGGCGGCCGGGGCATCCACCCGGATCGGAAAGGTATCCTCATGAGCGACAGCCGCAGGGCTCTCTCCCGGAGCCTGGAGCGACATGCGGTTGAGCGCTCCCACCTCCCTGGCTATGCCGGCAATGCTCAGACAGTCACCCCGATTGGGGGTCAACCCCAGTTCGATGGCGACATCATTCAGCTTCATGTACTCTCTCAAATCCCGACCGGGCTCAGCATCCCCTGGCAACTCGAACAACCCTTTGGCGTCCTCCGCCAGTCCCAGCTCCCTGGCCGAGCACAACATGCCGAATGAATCCACGCCGCGCAGCCGGGCCTTCCTGATTCGGAAATCACCAGGTAACACCGCGCCCACGACAGCAGCAGGAACCCGGATACCCACTCGGGCATTTGTGGCGCCGCATACGATCTGCAGCGGCTCATCTCCCCCTGTGTCGACGTGGCAGATCTGCAGCTTGTCCGCATCGGGGTGAGGCTCGGCAGAGACGATTGCGCCCACCACCACACCACTGAACTGCGGTGCAACCGGCTCGACGGCATCCACTTCCAACCCTGCCATGGTCAGCTGGGTGCAGAGCTGCTCGGTCCCGACGGAGGGATCGACCCATTCGCGTAACCACTGTTCGCTGAACTTCATATTGAATGACTACCGGTTGAACTGGCGCAGAAAGCGCAGATCGTTCTCGAAAAAGAGGCGAAGATCATCCACACCATAGCGCAGCATGGCAAGCCGCTCCACCCCCATGCCAAAGGCAAAGCCGGTGAAACGTTCGGAGTCCACGCCCGCCGCCCGGAAAACGTTGGGGTGGATCATGCCGCAACCGAGCACCTCCAGCCATCCGGTGTGACTACAGACTCGACATCCGCCACCACCACAGATCACACACTGGATATCGGCCTCGGCCGATGGCTCAGTGAAAGGGAAGTAGGAAGGACGAAAGCGAACCGCCAACTCCTGTTCGAAAAAGTTGCGCAGGAAGGTATCCAGAACCCCCTTCAATCCCGCAAAGGTGACCTGTTCATGCACCATGAACCCTTCCACCTGATGAAACATGGGGGTGTGAGTGAGGTCGGAGTCACAGCGATAGACCCGTCCCGGAGCGATGACACGCAATGGGGGTTTGCGCTCCTCCATCACGCGGATCTGCACCGGCGATGTGTGCGTGCGCAGCACTCGGTGACTATCGAAATAGAAGGTATCGTGCATGGCACGCGCCGGGTGAGACTCGGGAATGTTCAAGGCTGTGAAGTTATGGTAGTCATCCTCGATCTCAGGGCCCTCGGCCACCTCGAACCCCATGCTGGCAAACAGCTCTTCAATGCGCTCCTGGGTGCGGGTGACCGGGTGAACTCCTCCCGCTTCCTGTCCTCTTCCCGGCAGGGTCACATCGATGGTTTCAGCCTCGAGCCTGGCTTGAAGCTGCGCTGCCTGCAACTCGTTACGCCGCTGCTCGAGCGCAGTCTGAATCCTTTGCTTG
>JALSRO010000148.1 GCA_026984715.1 Chromatiales bacterium
GCGTCCATGGCCCGAAAGGGGTATCGGCGTAGAACAGGGAGACCTCGTCCCAGGCGTCGCCCGATTCCACCGCCAGACTGACGAACATCCACCACTTTCCATCGCGCTGCAACAGGGTGGCATCGACTGCCTTTACGTTTTCCATGATTACCTTGTGCAGCTCCCAGCGATAGGGGAATTCGGTGCAGCGGTAGAGTTCGATGGTGCCGTTGTCCATGGTCTCCGGCAGCATGTAGAGCTCCCCTTCCCACTCGAACAGGAAGGGATAGGAGAGGTGATAATCCCGTTCCAGAATGGTGACCGGTTCGCTCCGGCTACCGTCCGGTCTCACCTCCATCACCCGCAGCCGGCCCTTCTCGTCGGCGAACAACAGCTCTTCGAAGAAGATGTAGTATTTGCCATCGTGCTGCCACGGAAAGGGATCGGCCCAGAATCCGTCCTTCGGGGGCGAGATGACATGCAGCCCTCTGATATCCAGCAGATCACCGCCAAACCGGAATGCCATGTCCCAGCGAGCCTCCATGTCGACCTTGCGCTTGTATACGTCCTTGACGAAGCCGGTCATGATGCGCACAAAGGCCAAACTCATGTCGATGTTTTTAGGGATCCCGCTGCCCTTGGGGGAGGGAACGGGATCGGGCAGCGGACAGAGCTCCGGGGTCAGTGCCCGTTCGCCGAGAGAGTGAAGCTGTTCCAGTTTGCGGATGGCAAACTGGCTGGTCTTCAGATAGATGTGATTTTTTATGCGGCTGGGTGAGCGGTCGTCCCCCGGGGCAATCGAGCCATAGATCTGTCGTTCACTGCTGTCCTCGTCCGCGCAGATATAGAGGCCCGAAGGAATGGTGGGGATCCCCTCCACCACCTCCCAGAACGCCGGTGGATGGTTTTCACCAAACTGGAAGGCCCACAGTCCGTACCGCGCCAGCCGGGGTACTCTTCCCCAATACCTCTTTTCGCCAGCAAAAAGAAGAACATCGAGCTGCAGACCGGCAATGTACTGGCTGTCTTCCGCGCAAAAGCTGTTACCCCCTCCGTTTTGGACCAGTCTGAGATCGCGGCGGGGGGAGGATGCGATCAGTGCGGTAATGTCGCTGCGTTGCAGTGCATCCGTCTGTTGAAGAAAGCGTTTTTTGTCAAACTGCTGATAGGCTCGATAGAGCAGATAGTGCCACCCACTGGTCTGCTGGGCGTCGTTGCCAAGAGGCTCTTTTACAATAAGGACAACGGCGATGTCGATGGCCAGAGAGTCATCGAGACTGTCGAGGAGTTCATGTACCCAGCGGGGTTGTTCGGCGGAGTCGAGAATGATACCGACCCGTAGGGGCGGCCGGATTCGGTGATCTGTATCTGATTGCATATATGGCTGCCAACAACAAGAACAGCGTTCCCGCTATTTTGTCATTCACCCCCCCTCCGCATTAGAATGGTGTGCCTATCCTGGAGAGCCGTTCCGACTTCTGTTGCAGCGGAGGATATCAGAATGGCCTCATATATTTCAATATAACGTTTTCCCAGATTCATGAGAGAGGTGACGAAGTGGCCTGTACAGGACCCAAGAGCAGGGGAATATTCACCATATCCCTGGATTTCGAGCTGTTCTGGGGAGTGCGCGATCTCTATACACAACAGCAGTATGCCGGCAACCTCCTTGGGGGTCGGGAAGCCATCGGCAAGATCCTGGCGCTGTTTGCGGAGTATGAGATTCATGCCACCTGGGCCACGGTCGGTTTTCTGTTCTGTTCAGGTCGGGATGAACTGCTGAAAAATCAGCCTGAACTGCTGCCCGCTTATGAGGAGAGCTTGTTGTCCCCCTATCCGGCGATTGCCAATACGGGAAACAGTGAGGAGGAGGATCCGTTGCACTATGCTCCCTCCCTGGTCAAACAGATCGCGGCAACTCCGGGACAGGAGATGGCGACTCACACCTTTTCCCACTACTACTGCCTTGAAAAGGGGCAGACAGCCGAGGCATTTCGTGCTGATCTCGAGGCGGCATGCAAGGTGGCGGCCGGTGAGGGGATTGAGCTGCGCAGTCTGGTATTTCCCAGAAATCAGTTCAACGAGGAGTATCTCTCTGTCTGCCGGGAGCTGGGCATCATCGCCTATCGGGGAAATCAGCAGAACTGGATGTACCGGGCATCCACGACCAGCGGTGAACCAAAGCTGAAGCGGCTGGCCCGGTTGGCGGATGCCTATCTCAACCTGTCGGGTTTCAACGGCCACCCTGCCACGGTATTGGGTGAGACGTTGCCCTTCAACATACCTGCGAGCCGTCTGTTGCGTTCGGTCTCGTCCCCTCTGAAACTGCTCGAGCCGTTGCGACTGCAGCGTATCAGGAAAGAGATGAGTCATGCGGCGGAAAATGGTCTTGTCTACCATTTGTGGTGGCATCCGCACAATTTCGGCAACGACATCAGCGGAAACACCGCTTTTCTGCGCCAGATTCTGCGCCATTACCGGCAGCTCAGCGAGCGACATGGCATGCGCTCCATGGGCATGGCCGAGATTGCGGAACAGGCGCAGCAGAAACTCTCCCGATGAGGTTGCAACACACCCATCCATGGGATGTGACGCCGCGGGAGGCGATTGCCATTCAGCAGCGGCTGCGGCAACAGGTGCGCCTGGAGGATTGTTTGGGCGAGGTGTGCCGGGTGGCCGGGGTCGATGTGGGGTTTGAACAGCGCAATACCACTGCACGTGCTGCGGTGGCGGTGTTGAGTTTCCCCGGTCTGGAGCTGCTGGAGTACGCCATTGCCCGGCGGCCGGCCCGTTTTCCCTATGTTCCCGGACTGCTCTCCTTCCGCGAGGTGCCGGTGGTGCTGGAGGCGATGGAAAAGCTGGAGCAGCTTCCGGATCTGCTGCTTTGCGACGGGCAGGGAATCGCCCATCCCCGCCGTTTTGGTATCGCCTGTCATCTGGGGGTGCTTACCGGTATTCCCTCGATAGGGGTTGCCAAGACCCGTCTGATTGGCCGCCACGAGGAGGTCCCGGAAGAGCGGGGCGACTGGGTGTCACTGCATGACAAGGATGAAATCATCGGTGCCGTATTGCGCACCCGCCGTGGCGTCAAACCGCTCTATATCTCCCCCGGGCACTGTGTGACACTGGATACCGCACTGCACTACGTAATGGCCTGTCTGACCCGTTTTCGTCTGCCGGAAACCACACGCTGGGCACACCGGTTGGCGTCTGGTACTCCGTCAATATCCACTAGCCCTTGAAAGCAGATCAGTTAGTTAGTTATCATCTGCGAAAACACAATCAGTTTTCTCTTCTTCCAAACCAGGTAATTACAGTATGAGAAAGGTAAAAAAGGCCGTATTCCCGGTTGCGGGTCTGGGTACCCGGTTCCTGCCCGCCACCAAGGCAAACCCCAAGGAGATGTTGCCTGTCGTAGACAAACCTCTCATCCAGTATGCCGTGGAGGAAGCGGTTGCCGCCGGAATCGAAGAGCTTATCTTTGTTACCAGCAGCAGCAAGCGGGCCATCGAGGATCACTTCGACAAGAACTATGAGCTGGAGTCCAAACTGGAGCTGGATGGCAAATATGAGCTGCTGAAAACGGTTCAGGATATTGTGCCGAAAGGGGTTGTCTGTCTCT
>JALSRO010000149.1 GCA_026984715.1 Chromatiales bacterium
GACGTCGCCCTTGAGCGAAGACCAATGGCGTGAGGTGCTGCAGACCTTGTTGGCGCAACGCGGCAGTGCCGATCAACAGATCTACCTGCAGATCACCCGTGGTGCCTACGGCAAGCGCCTGCATGCTATTCCTGAACAGGTCACGCCGACGCTGATGGCCTTTGCCACGGAACTGAGCCAGCGTGATCCGCAACTGGTGAAGCAGGGGATGAGCGTCATCACCCTGGACGACATCCGCTGGGAACGGTGCAACATCAAGGCCATCACCCTGCTGGCAAATATCCTGTCCCAGCAACAGGCGCGGGATGAAGGCGCTCATGAGGCGATCCTGGTACGCGACGGGCTGGCCAACGAAGGCGCCGCATCCAACCTGTTCATCGTCAAGGATGATCTCATCATCACGCCGCCGAAAAGTCAGCATCTGCTGCCGGGCATCACCCGCGATTTGGTGCTGGAGCTGGCCAAGGATGCCGGACTGCCCTACGCCGAAGCCAGCATTTCAGTTGCGGAGCTGGAGAACGCCGACGAAATCTGGATCACCAGCTCCACCAAGGAAGTCATGCCGGTCACGCGGTTGAATGGCAAGGCGGTTGATAATGGTCACCCCGGCCCCATGTGGGAGAAAATGGACGCCTTGTATGGCGCTTGCAAGGCGCGTTTGCGTTTGCGTGACTCTCCACCGGACCACTGTTATGACTGAAAGCAACAAAGAACCCCAGGGCATGGTGTATCCCTGCCGTTTCCGTATCAAGGCCATGGGGCTGGATGAAGACAACTTCGATGCCCTGGTGGTGGAAATCATCCGCCGCCACTGCCCGGATATCGGCGAAGGCGCAGTCAGCCTCAAGCCCAGCAAGAACGGCAAATATGTATCCGTGACTGTGGATATCGAGGCCCGTAGCCGTGAGCATCTCGATGCGATCTATGATGACCTGACCGCCCATGAACGGGTGTTGATGCGCCTCTGATGGGCAGCACATGAATCCTGTCGTCATACGTGCCCTCGGTCTCAGGGACTATGAACAGAGCTGGCAGGAGATGCGCGCCTTTACCGACAGCCGCAAGCCACACACGATTTCGGAAATCTGGTTGCTGGAGCACCCGCCGGTGTTCACCCAGGGACAGGCAGGCAAGGCGGAACATATTCTCGATCCCGGCACCATTCCCGTGGTGCAAAGCGACCGGGGCGGCCAGGTCACCTATCATGGCCCCGGCCAGCTCATCGTCTATCTGCTGCTCGATCTCAAGGCGATGAACCGGGGCATTCGCAGTCTGGTCAGCGGTATGGAAGATGCCGTCATTCATTTGCTGGCAGAGCAGGGCATTGCCGCTGTGGCAAGACCCGATGCCCCCGGCGTCTATGTGGATGCCAAAAAGGTGGCGGCGCTGGGCCTGCGGGTGCGCAAGGGGTACACTTATCACGGTCTGGCGCTGAATCTGGATATGGATCTCGCCCCTTACGAACGCATCAATCCCTGCGGTTATGCCGGCCAGGAAGTGACGCGGCTCAAGGATCTTGGCGTGACTATGGATATGCGGCAGACCGGCAAGAAGCTGGTCGATAGTCTTTGCCGCAACCTCAACCTGCAACCCCAATGGATAACTCATGAGTGACGACTATCGTGCCCCTTCCCGTGACCGGAAAACCACCCACCAGCGCGGGAGGGACAAACTCAGCCGCATCCCGGTGAAGGTACAGCCCAGCCAGGATCTGCCGCGCAAGCCGAGCTGGATTCGCGCCCGTCCGCCCCAGGGTCCCGGCGTGACCCGCATCCGCAAGATCCTGCGGGATCGCAAGCTGTCTTCCGTGTGTGAGGAAGCCCAGTGTCCGAATCTGGGGGAGTGCTTCACCCACGGCACGGCGACCTTCATGATCATGGGAGACATCTGCACCCGGCGCTGCCCCTTCTGCGACGTGGCCCATGGCCGTCCCGAACCCCTTGACAGGGACGAGCCGCGGCAACTGGCGCAAGCAATCCAGGAAATGGCGCTGAAATACGTGGTGGTGACATCGGTTGACCGGGACGATCTCAAGGACGGCGGTGCGGGACATTACCGCGATTGCATAGAGGCCATTCGCGAGCTGACCCCCGAGACCAGTATCGAAATTCTGGTGCCGGACTTTCGTGGACGCCGGGAAGTGGCGCTGGAAATCCTGGCCGAAGCACCGCCGGATGTGTTCAATCACAACCTGGAAACCGTGCCGCGTTTGTATCGCCAGTCCCGTCCCGGTGCGGACTATGCCTGGTCCCTGGAGCTGCTGCAGCTGTTCGGAGCAGCCCACCCCGGCGTGCCAACCAAGTCCGGCATCATGCTCGGCCTGGGGGAAGAGTTGGAAGAAGTCGAGCAGGTGATGCGGGATCTGCGGCAGCACGATGTGGACATGCTCACCCTGGGTCAATACCTGCAGCCCAGCCGGGATCACCTCCCCGTCTCCCGTTTCGTCACCCCGGAAGAATTCGATGCGCTGCGACTGCTGGGTGAGTCCATGGGCTTTTCCAATGTCGCCAGCGGCCCCATGGTGCGTTCTTCCTACCATGCGGATCTGCAGGCCAATCCCGTGCTGAAATGATGCTTGCGGGCCATTGTCTGATACAGGTTATAATTTCCGGCCATGAATAAGATAAAAACAGTACTGGTTACCGGCGGCGCCGGTTATATCGGCTCCCACACCAACGTCGAACTGCTCGAAGCCGGTTATACCGTGATCGTGCTGGACAACCTGAGCAACAGCCAGTACACGGCCATCGAGCGGGTGCAGGAACTGACAGGCAAGCCCATTACCTTTATCCAAGCGGATCTGCGTGACAAGTCTGCTACGCGGGCGGTTTTCGATCGACACGACATCGATGCGGTGATTCATTTCGCCGGACTGAAAGCCGTGGGCGAGTCGGTGCATATCCCCATTCCCTACTATCAGAACAATATCGGCGGCACCCTGAATCTGCTGGAGGCCATGCATGATACCGGAGTAAAAAATCTGGTATTCAGTTCCTCGGCGACGGTATATGGCGAACCGGCTTCGCTACCGATAACCGAAGACTTCCCGGTGTCCGCCACCAATCCCTACGGTCGCTCCAAGCTCATCATCGAAGAGATGCTGGGCGATGTGTATAGGTCGGATCAGCAATGGAATATCGCCCGGCTGCGCTATTTCAACCCGGTAGGTGCCCATGAAAGCGGCAGGATTGGCGAGTCGCCCAACGACATCCCCAACAATCTCATGCCCTATATCAGCCAGGTAGCCGTGGGCCGGCTGGAGACGCTATCGGTGTTTGGCAGTGACTATCCCACGGTGGATGGCACCGGGGTCAGGGATTATATCCATGTGGTGGATCTGGCCAAAGGGCATATCAGCGCACTGCAGAAGCTCGCTACCGATCCCGGTCTGGTGACCTACAACCTGGGTACCGGACAAGGCTATTCGGTGCTGGAAATGGTGGCGGCGTTCGAAAAGGCCAGTGGTCGCCCGGTAGCCTATAAACTGGTAGCGCGGCGTGAAGGTGATATCGCCAGCTGCTATGCCGACCCCGCTCTTGCTGCCAGGGAGCTGGGCTGGAAGGCGAACAAGGGTATTGAAG
>JALSRO010000150.1 GCA_026984715.1 Chromatiales bacterium
TGCTCGTATGCCGATGATGCTGAAAGGTCCAACGGGTTGTGGTAAGTCCCGCTTCGTCGAGTACATGGCGTGGAAGCTGGGCAAGCCATTGATCACCGTGGCCTGTAACGAGGACATGACCGCCTCCGATCTGGTCGGACGTTTTCTGCTCGATAAGGACGGCACGAAATGGCAGGATGGTCCATTGACGGTGGCCGCACGCATTGGCGCTATCTGTTATCTGGATGAGGTGGTGGAAGCCCGCCAGGACACCATCGTCGTGATTCACCCGGTTACCGACCATCGCCGCGAGCTGCCTTTGGAAAAGAAGGGTGAGGTGGTGAAGTGCCATCCCGATTTTCAGCTGGTGATCTCCTACAATCCCGGTTATCAGAGTCTGATGAAGGACCTGAAACAGTCCACCAAGCAGCGCTTTGGTGCGCTGGATTTCGAATACCCCGACAGTGAAACTGAAATAGAGATTATCGGTACCGAGGCCGGAGTGGACAGGGAAACGGCCGAAAAGCTGGTGCAGATCGGCGAGCGCGGCCGTAATCTCAAGGGGCATGGTCTGGACGAAGGGATCTCCACCCGTCTGCTGGTGTATGCCGGCCAACTCATCGTCAAAGGTTTGGAGCCGGTGGTTGCCTGCCGCGTAGCGTTGGTGCGTCCGTTGACGGATGATCCGGATATGCGTGAAACGCTGGATGCAGCTGTTTCCACCTTCTTCGAATAGCAATGAAAGAACCGCACGCTGACGTGCCGCTTCTGATACTCCGTCTTACTTGACGCCGCACCAATTGGAGAAACAGACGATGAGCATCGACCTGGAGGATTACCGTGAGATTCTGGAGAAGGCTGCGCCGGAGCTGAAAGATACTCTGGATGCTACGTTCCATGAGGCAGCGCGGAACATGTCCGCCAGTGCTCTGCATGATTATCTGGAAGGGGCCAAGGGGCTGGCTGATCTGGGTCGCGGTGGCAACCTGGTAGCCTCCTTTCTCGAAGATATGCCGGCGGTTACCAAAGAGTGCGGTGATGACATTATTCGTGACTGCATCTCTGCGGCCATGAAGCTCTCCTCCATGACCTCTGGCGAGGTGATTGCGCTGCTGTTTACCTCGCTGCCGACCGTTGCCCGCCGTCTTGGTGATCCCGAGCTGGTGCGTGGCTATCTGAAGCTGATTCACCAACTGGCGGCCAGATCTTCCCGCGGGCTGCGCCCCATGCTGGGGATCATGGACGAGCTGCTCTCCAAATTGACGCTGAGTGGTCTGAAGCGCTGGGCGCTGTATGGTGCCCAGGCCTATTCCCGGGATCTGCAGGGACAGGTGGCCTATTTCGGACTGCAAACCGAAGACGCCAAGGCGATGCTGCAGAAGGAACGGCGCGGCACGCTGTTTATCGATACTCAACGCAAGATGAATTTCTATCTGCGCGCGCTGTGGGGACGTGATTTCTTTCTGCGCCCCACCGCCGCGGATCATGAAGGCTTCAAGCCTTACCTGGAAGGGCGTGTAATACATCTGCCTGATGCGGTAGATGGGATCAATAACGTCGCGGGGCAGGAGCTTTATCGTGCCATGGTGGTTCACCAGGGTGCGCATCTGATGTATACCCACGAGCCGCTGTCTGCCGAGCAACTCAGTCCGGCGCAGATGTTTTTTATCGGCTTTATGGAAGATGCCCGGGTTGAGTATTGTGCCGTACAGAAATTTCCCGGGCTGAAAAAATTGTGGGGTTCACTGCTCAGCATCGAATATCCTGATGCGCCACAGCATCCCACCGTTACCCTGCTGGAGCGGTTGGCGCTGATGTTGCTTGATAGCCGGGTCAAGACGGAGGATGAAGGGATTAACGAGCTGGCAGAGCAGTTCCATACCAATATCGAGGCCAACAAGGATAATACCCAGTTTTCCTGGCACAAGGGGCTGGAGCTGTTCAATCTGTTGACCGCGCGCAAGGAGGTGCCCAGTCTGCGCATTCTGGAGTCACTGCGTATTCCCTATCGGGATGACAATCGTCTGTTGTGGGACTTTGATGAATTTGCCTGGCAGGATGGTGCAGAGTACATCGCTGCCAGCCAGCGCCAGGTGTGCAAGCATGTCTCGGCCATCGAGATGGCCAATGAGGTGGATTGTGAACTGGCCGGTGATGATGCACAGGAGATCTGGATCTGCTCCTCCGAGTTCATGCCCTATGAAGATGCGGGCGAGGCCACAGTCAGCTTCAACGAGATGTGGGGCAAGGAGCCGGTTTCCGAACCGTATCACTACCACGAGTGGGACTATCAGGTTCAGTTGCACCGCCCCGACTGGGCGACCGTCTATGAACGGCAGCAGCCCAAGGGTGACCCGGAACTGATAGAAAATATTCTGATCGAGCACAAACCGGTTACCCACCGGATCAAGCAGATCATCGACATGCTGCAGCCGGAAGGGGTGCAGCGGGTTCGCAATATGGAGGATGGGGACGAGATCGATCTCAATGCCGCCATCGATGCCATGATCTCCATCCGCATGGGTGAACAGCCCAACCCGCGCATTACCATGCGCAATGTGCTCAACAGTCGTGACCTGGCCGTGGTGGTGTTGCTCGATCTGTCTGAGTCCACCAACGAGAAAATAGATGGCTCCGACAAAACCGTACTGGAGCTCACCCGGGAGGCGGCCGCGCTGGTCTCCACCGCCATCAACGGTGTGGGTGATCCGTTTGCTATCCACGGATTTGCCTCCGACAGCCGCCACGATGTGCAGTACTACCGCTTCAAGGATTTCAACCAGTATTGGGATGATGAGGTCAAGGCGCGTCTGGCCGGGATGCAGGGTGGGTTGTCTACCCGCATGGGGGCCGCCATGCGCCACGCTGCCTGGCATCTGCTCAATCAGCCGGAGCGCAAGAAGTTGCTGTTGTTGGTGACGGATGGCGAACCGGCAGATATCGATGAACGTGATCCGCAGCATCTGCGCATGGACACCAAGAAGGCGGTAGAGGAGCTGACGAGCCGGGGTATCATGAGCTACTGCCTGACCCTGGATCGCAATGCCGACCACTACGTGAAGCGGATTTTCGGTGTCAAAAACTACACCATCATCGACCATGTCGAACGTCTGCCGGAAAAACTGCCCACACTGTTTGCCAGCCTGACCCGCTGAACGCGATATCTCTGGTTGCCGGATTAACAGGATACAGCGTGAGCCGAGTCCGGGATGTGCCCGTCTATGCCCAACGGGAAGATGAAGTTACCGCCAAACTCTACAATCTCTGGCGTCGGGCAAAACTGCACTTTCCATGTCCGATACGTTTTCCTCTTCCGGATTATCCCGGCATGGTGATGATCCTGGAGGAGCGCGAGTGGGTCTGCGCCAATGAGCGGCAGAACGATCTTCCGGTACTGGCCTGGGTGGAGTTTGAAGACCGGGGCCGGGATGCCTTGCATAAACCGGTCAGGTGCAAGCTGAACTACTACCATTTTGCCGCATCAAAAATGCGCGCCCGGACACTGGAATTGATGGAGGAAACACTGGACAGATATCTGCACGGTGGTTGACCTGCTACAACGATACAAAGATATGAATCGGTATAACAGAGGATAAAA
>JALSRO010000151.1 GCA_026984715.1 Chromatiales bacterium
GATGACCAGATTGCAGTTCTGTTTGAACTCCTCCGTCTCCCGCACCAGCTCCATGACCTGCTCCACCGGCCAGAGATAGAACTCCTCCACCTCACCGTCCGTACAGCGCGGCTGAAAATCTGCGGGCAGTTCCAGATCATAGCAGTACAGGGTGTCCGGTTTTAACCCGCGCTCCGACTCGGCGACGTAGCTGACGGTACCTACCGGGATAGCCTGGGAGACCAGCTCGGGGGGAATCGCGGCCTCCTCCCAGCACTCTTTGGCCAGATTCTCCGCCAGGCTGATGTTATGGGGCAGCCCTCCGGCAACCAGGTGATCCAGCTTGCCGGGATAGATCATGCGATCCGACGCCCGGCGTCCGATCCACATGTGACAGCGGTTGTCTTTCCTGACATAGCCGTTGAGATGCTGCCCGAAAGCACGGATTCCAAAACAGGGGGCGGCAGCCCGATCGATCAGCAACACCGCATCACTCCTCGAGTGCGCGGTAGCGCCGTACAGCTCGCCGTGAAGGGGGGGCAGAACCCCCTGCTCCACAAGTGCATTCAGAACCTCCGCTACCGCTGCGCTGCGCTCCTCCATGCCGGAGTGCTCCACAACGAGCTCAACCCCCTCCGGCATCACTGCAAACACCTCGGGCCAGGCAGTTAAATATTCGGCAAAGGCGGGCCTGACCCGCCCCACCACTGCGCCCTCCACCCGGAAGGGGATAAATCCGGACAGATCATGACGATTGCAGCGCCGCAGGTGCTGAAGAAAGCCCACGGCGCTATTCCGGCTCAATCGCCCGCAGATGCCGACTCACCGCCAGCAGGGCGCCCAGCAGGCCAAGCACGATACCGGCGAACAACAGCAACATCACCATTCCCGGAGTGGTAAAACCGAGCTGAAAATCACTGCCGTACAACCCGGCCAGGCGGCGCACCGGTTGCTGCAGCAGAGCCAGAGAGACATTCACCAGCAGCAGGGCAATCACCGCCCCGGCCAGCCCATACCAGAAACCGGTATAGAGAAACGGCCGCCGGATAAACCCGTCGGTCGCACCGATGAGTTTGGTTATCACTATCTCCTCCCGGCGATTCTCGATATCCAGACGGATGGTATTACCCACAATCAGCAACACCGCCAGCGCAAGCAGTACCGCGATGGTAATAACAGCCCGCTGGATGATATCAATGATGGTGTGCAGCCGCTTTACCCACTCCATATCGAGCTGGGCAATATCCACCTCCGGCAGCGCCTGCAGTCGTTCCAGCAGTGACTGGATCGCTTCAGGCGGAGAGGAGGCGTCAGGTTGAACAACGATCACGCCCGGCAGCGGGTTGCTCTCCAGTGTGTCCAGCACATCGCCAAAACCGGAAAACTCCCGAAACTCATCCAGCGCCTGCTGTGGAGAGACATACTCGACACCAGCTATCCCCGCCTTGTCGGCAAGGGTGTCTGCCAACGCCTCTCCCCGCCCGGTGTCGATATCCTGCTTGAGAAACAGCGAGATCTGGGTGGTCTCGTTCCAGTGCCCGCCAAGTTGCCGGGCGTGGTCCACCAACACATATAGCCCGGCGGGCAGGGCCAGGGCGATGCCGATCACGGCAGCGGTGATCAGCGCAGAGAGCGGGGCGCGGTTCAGCTGCCCCAGAGTGTGGACAAGCACCTGCAGGTGACGCTCGAGATAACCACCTGGCCCGCGGCGGCCTGCGCTACGGGAAGCACCACTGCGCGATGGCCTGGTGGTCCGCTTGCCGCTGCCGGAGGCCATCAGCCCGCCACCTCGCCATCATGCACCAGCCGCCCCTTGTCCAGCGTCAGTACCCGGTAGGGAAGCTGCGAAATCAGCTCCAGATCGTGAGAGGCGATCAACACCGATACTCCAACCTGGTTGAACAGCTCGAACAGCCCCATGATCTCCCGCGACAGCTCCGGATCCAGATTGCCGGTGGGCTCATCCGCCAGCAACAGCGGCGGCTTGTTCACCACCGCACGAGCAATACCGATTCGCTGCTGCTCTCCCCCGGACAAGGTGATCGGATAACGCTTCTCCTTGTTCAGCAGATCGACCATATCCAGCGCGGCACGCACCCGCCGCACCACATCACGGCGCTGCAGGCCGGTGATAATCAGCGGCAGGGCAACGTTGTCGAACACAGTCCGATCATGGAGCAGGCGGTAGTCCTGGAAAATGATGCCGATGTTGCGGCGCAGGGGTGGAATACCGCGCCGCCCCAGCCGGGCCAGGTTCTGGCCATTGATCAGAATCTGGCCACCGCTGGCCCGTTCGATGAGCGTGATCAGCTTGAGCAGAGAGCTCTTGCCCGCGCCGGAATGGCCGGTGAGAAAGGCCATCTCGCCCGGCTTCAGATGGAAGCTGATTGCCGATAGCGCCTCCTGTCCCCCGGGGTACCGTTTACTGACCTTGTCGAACAGGATCATCAGAAGAGTTCAGCTCGCTATCAAACAGGGCATCCACAAACTCGGCGGCATCGAAAACCCGCAGATCATCGATCCCTTCACCAATACCGATGAAACGGATGGGCACACCCAGCCGGTTGGCAATGGCGAACAGCACGCCGCCCTTTGCCGTGCCATCCAGTTTGGTAATGGTAATACCGGTCAGGCCCATCAGCTGATGGAACTGTACCGCCTGGGAAAGGGCGTTCTGGCCGGTGCCGGCGTCGAGCACCAGCATGATCTCATGGGGCGCCTCCGGATCGAGTTTCTGAATCACCCGTTTGACCTTGGCCAGCTCATCCATCAATCCCTGCTGGGTATGCAGACGACCGGCGGTATCGGCAATCAGCACATCAACCTTGCGGGAGCGGGCGGCCTGCAGCGCATCATGAATCACCGCGGCGGAATCCGCACCGCTGTGCTGTGCCACCACCGGAATGTCATTGCGCTCCCCCCACGCCTGGAGCTGCTCCACCGCCGCGGCACGAAAGGTATCCCCCGCCGCCAGCATCACGCTGCGACCCTGCTCCTGCAGCTGTTTGGCCAGCTTGCCGATAGTGGTGGTCTTGCCGGCGCCATTGATCCCCACCATCAGGATCACAAAGGGGTGATCAGCGGGTGGAATCACCAGTGGCTGGCTGACCGGTTCAAGAATCGCCAGCAGCTCCTCCCGCAGTGCATCGATCAGCGCCCCGGCGTCGGTCAGCTGCTTGCGGGATACTCGCTCGGTCAACCGGGCGATAATCTCCTGGGTGGCATCCACCCCCACATCGGCAAGCAGCAGCCGTGTCTCCAGCTCCTCCAGCAACTCATCATCAATGGCCTTTTTCCCCAGCACCAGACTGGAAAGGCCCTCCGTCAAACCGGAACGGGTACGTGCCAGACGCTCACGCAGACGGCCGACAAAGCCCTTTTTTTTCGGCGTGTCGCTCTGCTCGGAAGATTTTTTCTTGATGAAACCAAACATGATTTTCGCAGTCTCAACCCGGGATGTCAGTGGAAGGCAGATTAGTTTAATATCACCTGACTGTTTATCCTATCATTATCTACTTGTAACTACTTAGCGAGTAATGAAGAAAATGTTTTGTAACAGCCCAGCTCGCTTCTGAAACGGGCCAGATCAAG